>CAIKAS010000055.1 GCA_903825445.1 uncultured Acidobacteriia bacterium | reverse complement strand
TGTCATCGTCATGAGTCCTTAGTAAATGGACCCTGAATGATGATCCCTCCGCGGAGGTTTAGCCTCCATGCTCTGACCAGCGTTACGCAGGGAGGCGCGCTAATGTTCATCCGAACCTCCCGCCCGGTTGGCCGCATCCAACCGGGCATGGATAGCACACCGAAGTTCGAACCAGCCGATGCCATCGCCCTTCTCATCCGCACCCCCGCTGCCCTGAGTTCCCTCTTGCGCGGCTTGCCGGAGTTGTGGATACGCCAAACTGAAGGGCCAGACACATGGACCGTGTACGACACTATCGGCCACATGGTCGTTATCGAGCGAACCGACTGGATGCCGCGCGTGCGTTCAATTCTCGAAAATGCCGCTGCCGGAAACAACTCGCCCAAAACGTTCGGGCCAGTGGACCGCTTTGCGCAGTTAAAACTACCCAATGATCGGCCTCTCGATCAACTACTCGACGAATTCGCCACCCTGCGCAGCGCCAATCTGCGGGAGTTGCAGTCCCTGAATATACAGCCCAAAGACCTCAGGCAACAAGGCAATCATCCGGCCTTTGGAGCCGTGACGTTAGCCGAACTGCTCGCCACATGGGCCGTCCACGACCTCACTCATCTGCATCAGATCACCCGCGTGATGGCCCATCAGTATCGCGCCGCCGTCGGACCATGGAGCGCGTACCTGGGTGTGTTGCAATGCAATGGCCACAGCGCCCCATAGGAGGCATCAGTTCGCCGAGGGCCGCTCAACCCGATCAATCACAATCACTTCCACCGGACCTTTGCCTGCCTTGAGCTTCAGTCCGAGTTGGTCGTCGATTACAGTGAACACAGACTCGTTGACGTCGTCCGCGGAAGGTGTCGCCCATGTGGCGCCGGTCTCGCCCTGGCCCGGCGTCCACCGCAAGTGAGCGTCAAACGTTCCGCTATAGCCTGTCTTGTCCACCACGGTGCGGTCGCCTATCAAATACGAGAGCGTATTCGCCAAGTCGGATATTTTCATGCCTCTGCCGTCGAGCGTCCAGTCGAGGCCCTTCCGTCCCACTCTGGAAGCTCCGCAGTAATCCGGCGCTGGCTGACCAGGCGGAGTCGGCGCCTGTTCCGGATCGAACACCACGCAACTGCCGCGCCGCAGTTTTCCGGGCTTCGATACAGTCAGTTCATAAACCGGAAGCTCTCGGGTTTCACGATGCAGCTTCAGCTGAAAGCGCTGCTCCAACAGGGTTCGCAGCATGGCCTCCATATCGGACTGCGCCTTCTCCATGGCCTCCGTCGTGATGTGCCCGCCGGCAGGGGCCGCGTTCCACTTAGCGGTGATGTCGTAGCGCTCGGAAAGAATCGCGTCCCGGCCGCCCAGAATCGGCATGCCCTGCCCGGGAGCGACGAAGGCAGGCAGCCAACTGCGTCGGCCGGATGGAACGCCGAAAGCTTCCTGGATGAGGTTTCTGAGACTCTGGTTGTCGGAGACAAAGGTCCCGAGGGACCTCATACCATTGAAAACGTAGGGTGTGCCATCGACATTCAGCCGGATCGAAGCAGCTTCGAATTCAGGCCGTGAGTCGGCAGACTGGGCGTACGCACCCGGCGCACACAAGAGTCCCGCCAGAGTTAGCGTCGCCGCTGCTCTGAGACCTGCACAACTCATTGCCCGGTTTTATTGCGGCAAGGGCCGGGAGTTCGCACGCCCGGCGCCAACGGCTTCACCGGCACTGCGTCGTACTGACGCACCCGGCGTACCGTATGTGTAGTAACCGATCACCACACCGCCTGGCGTCGTGATGTCCACCTGTGCCAAACCGGATTCAAACGCCACTGGTGTCACGGCCGTGATCGTTGTATCGCTGAGTACCTTAAAGCTCTGCGCATTCACTCCGGCAAACGTTACCGCCGATGTACCGGTAAGACCGGATCCCGTTATCGTAACCGTCGTCCCGCCACCAATCGGGCCGGATGTCGGGCTGATACTCGTAAACACCGGCACTGAAACGTAGGTATAGAGGCTGTTGTTGGGACTGCTGCCTGCCGCCGTTGTCACGACAACGCTCGTCGCCCCAATCGCGAGACCGGCGGGTACCGTGGCTGTCATCGTTGTCGAATTCGTCACGCTGTAATTGATCGACGGAACTCCACCAAACGAGACCTGCGCCGTGCCGTCGAAGTTTGTGCCTGTGATCGTAACCGTATTGCCGCCCGTGAGCGGTCCGGTACTGGGGACCACACTGCTAACCGTCGGAGGCAGAATGGTCACCCCTGGAACCACGATAGGATAGGTGACCACGTTACTCACAAACAACTGCTGCGCAATCGTCATCTGCGACAGAATGTTCGTAGTCAGGCTCGGGTTGAGTGCAAATTCAACGTAGTAGGTGCCAACAGTATTGGGCACAAGCGCTACGTTCATAGGAGTTGCAACAATACCCTGCACCAGAATAGAATCGACGAAGACTGCGGGAGGATTGTCGTTCCCACCCCGATAGATGAAACCCGTGTCGATATTCGCCGGGTTCGTCGGACCCAGACCTGTTGCAAAAGTGTAGAGCGCCTCCCCTGGCGCCGCGGGGTTCTGCAGAGTCACCGGAAGGTTGGCCGGATGATCGCAACATGTCGACGCATTGTAGACCGTCAGGCTGACGTTGGCGCCCTGCGTATTCGCCGTAATCGTCGATGGCGTCTGATTAATGAGGATGCCCTCACCAGCAGGGCCTTCAAGATACGAGTAAATAATAATACGGTTGTATTCGTTATTGAGCACAGCGTACACATACGGGTCGGGTCCCGCGTTGATCAGATTCACCAACCCTGCGGTGACCGTTGCAATGGTGTCGCTGGCAGTCTCGGTGTAGGAGTAATTAGTCCCGCCGTAAAAAATTTGATGTGTGAAGCCATTGCCCGTGGGTCCCGTGTAAGTGCTTGCCAGCGTCATACTGGTGGCGCTTGGGATGGCAGAAATCGTGTACAGCGTTCCGGAAATCACCACGGCGCCGCCCACCATATTCGACGTCCAGGCCGTACCAACACCCGTCACCGTGGTCGTGCCCTGCACGACATCGATATTGCCGGACTGGTAGATCGCGGCGTTTGGCCCGATAGAAAGAGTCGCGGTATCCCCCACCTGGGCGATTCCGTTGATATCCACAATATCGAACGCCGCCGAGGACGCGTGGTAAATAATGCCGGGGCGCGGGTCGCCTCCAGGCAGAGCGAACAAGCCGGGATTCTGCGGAACAATGGTCACAGCGATCGGAGTGGTCGCCGTCACCGATCCATCCGCATGAGTGGTGCGCAGATAAAGGCTCACACTCGTGCGATCCGTGAAATCGAGCGGCATCTGCGCATTGAGCTGGGTCGGTGAAACGTACAACAGCGGAGCGCGCACTCCGTCCACGTAGAGAATACAGTTGTTCATCGTGAATGGCAGATAGGTCTGGGAGAAGTCGGCCGATCCGACTGTATCGCAGAGATTTGTTCCGCCAATCTGAATCAGTGTTCCCGGCGCAACCTGTGTTGGATCCTCAAGGTAAATATTCAAAGTCGTGCTTGCAGCCGTGCCCAGAATAGTAGCGCCAGTCGAAGCGGTCACGGAATAAGTCACGTTACCGCCGTTTGCGCCCGAGACCTTCGCCGTCAGCACAATCTCCGAATCCGTGATATTCAAAGACGCTGTCACGTTAGTGTCGGTCTTGTTAATCTGAGTTACCAGATCCTGGAGCACAGTAGTCAGAGTATCTGTGCTCACCATCGTATGCGTATAGCTGGCAGTGGTTACCGTACAATCCGGCGGACCGCCGGTGCAGCCGATCTTAACCGTGATCGTATTATTCGCAGTGATGGTCCCTGTAAACGTGATCGAGCCCGTTGCGCTGATCGAAAGGCTGGCTGCATTACGCACGGCCGAGAGCGGAATATTGAAAACCCCGGGCGTGTGCACGATGACGCGACGGTTGTAGGTATCCGCCACGTAGAGATTAGTTCCGTCGAAAGCCAGCCCGGAGGGGTCTTCCATGGCGTTGGTGCCATCGGGATTGTCGCCGGTGTTGTCGCTCCACTGATCCGGCTGGCCCAGGATAATGTCCGCGAACGCGCCGCTTGTAGTGGGGAAAGTGTTGTAAATCAGCACGCGGTCGTTGCCGCTGTCGGCAACAAACAAACGCTTCCCGTCCGAAAACGCAAAGCGAGGGAACGAAAGCGTTCCACCGCAACGGTTCGGATAAGTCTTGGTACCTGTTACAGCGTCGGAGCCGTTCGATTGACACAGCACGGGCGTCACATCGGTCGGATTGCCATCGGCGTCCACCGCGGTCGAATTGATGGTGTCGTTGTTGTTGCTTTGGGCCGAAGTCAGGTTCGGTTGCCCAATCACGTAATCGCACGGCGCGCCGTTGGTGGTGGGAATCGAGTTCCACACCATGATCCGGTTTTCCGCCAGATCCGCCACAAACAGGCGCGTGCCGTCAGTCGTTACTGAAACCGGCGTCTGCATGGTGCCAGGCGTCGCGCTCGAAGGAGTCTGCGTCAGATCGGGCTGCACAAATGCCGTAAAGCTGGTCTGTCCCAAAACAAGATCGGCTGCCACTCCATTCGTGGTTGGGATCTTATTGTAAATCATGATGCGGTTATCGAACGTATCCGCGACATAGAGCTTACCGCCGTAAATCCATACACCTGAAGGCGCACGCAACGACGTCTGCGAAGGCGAAACGGCCGCATTCGAAGTGAAATTCGGCTGCCCGACTACGACATCGGCTGGCTGGCCATTTGTGGTCGGCTGGTGTAGCCAGATCAATACCCGATTGTTATTCGTATCGGCGACTGCGAGTACGGTGCCATCGGTGGCAATACCGGTCGGGCTGCTCACGTTGCTGGCGGTAATGCCGGGCGTAAAGGTATTGAAATCGGGTTGGCCCAGCACAAGGCTGGCAGTACCGCGGCAGACGCCGCAGGTGCTGCCTGCTATATCGGGGAGATCGGTCAGCGACGGATAGCTGCTGACATCGCTAAAACGCAGGATGCGGTTGTTATTCGGCGTGGCGCCAAGGCGATTGGAATCCACCATCCAAAGCACACCGTTGGCATAGGCAACACTGCTTGGACCGCCGATGAGGCTGTTCGACGCGCCGTAGTCGCCCTGCGTGAAATTCTTCTGACCGATGACAAGGTGGGCTCCCTGTCCGGTCGTAAAACCAACGGTCTGTCCAGTGGCGGTCTGGGCGTTTGCGGACACTGCAACGCACACGCATGCCAGTGCGGCCTGCAAAGTTAGGGCACAAAACGACTTCA
This sequence comes from uncultured Acidobacteriia bacterium, assembly GCA_903825445.1. GTDB lineage: Bacteria > Acidobacteriota > Terriglobia > Bryobacterales > Bryobacteraceae > BOG-234. The sequence goes on along the minus strand of CAIKAS010000055.1, from coordinate 7,129 downwards.
TCTTTAGAAGGAATCCATTAGAACGGGCAATAGGGTCTCTAGTGAGTATAGCAAGGGTATAAGACGGCCCGGAGACGGGTTCTGGTTTCGAAAACATATTGCTGCTAAACTCTCGGCATGGAACAACTTGCGGTGGAGATCACCCCCGCGGAATTGAAGGCCTGTTTGGACCGTGGCGAGCATATTCGGCTGATCGACGTTCGGGAACCGGATGAGCACGCCGTCTGCCATATCGAAGGCGCCCAACTCATCCCCATGCGCACCGTTCCCCAGCACCTCCAGGATCTGGATAACGACGAGGTCCTCTGCGTCTTTTGCCATCATGGCGTCCGGAGCCTGAACGTGGTCAACTGGCTGCGCGGTCAAGGGGTGGAAAACTGCCAGAGCATGGCTGGCGGCATCGACCGCTGGAGCCGGGAAATCGATCCTCAGGTGCCGCGTTACTAACTCAACTGTGAAGCGGATTCACAGGTTCAATGCCGCAGCAGCTTGCGCGGCTGCGCCTCAGGATTATCGAACAGCCCTTCGGGAATGAAGACGGCCATCGTCTTCGCCAGTTGATCGATATCGGCCCCTTCTTCGAAGGGCATCTCCTGCTCAATCCAATTGGAAAGAGGCAAATTACGGAAGAAGATCCGCTCCTGCCGCACTACGCATTTGCGGGTTATAAAGAACGCCTTATGCTCGCGGACGTAGTGGCGCTCTTCCACGCGGATATCTGCGATGAACTCGTCCATCGCCTGCCGCCGGGCAGACTCTTCCGCCGACTTGAGCGAGGTCACCATGGCCTCTCTCTGCGCGCCGAGGGCTGCATGGGCGGCGGCAAGCTCCTCGCGCTGTCGGGCCAATCTCACTTCAGCGTGGGACCGCATCACGAAGAACACCACTCCGCCGGTGATCGCCGCGCTGCAAGCCGCCAGGAGAATCCACCAGAGTGAAGCCATATTCAGCCAGTTTAGCCCCAACCATCGATCTTTTTTGCACTTAAAACGCCAAATCGGAACGTTATGAGCGCTTTTAGCGAGGTCTTCAGCTTGTACACCAGACCGGCCGCGAAACCGTGGTGCTTACCGAGAAAAGCGGCGGTTCCGGCGGCGTGGTCGCCATCGAGATACTTTTTGGGCATCGGCGACGCAGAAGTTTCATGCTTTGCGGGCGCGCTGCCAAGGATGATCACCTTGCGGTTGGAACTTTGGATGCGCGCGCAGATTTCGATGTCGGAGCCGTAGTTGCCATAGTGCTCATCGATGTGACCCATGTTTCGCAGGAAGGAGGCTCGGACCATGATGGCCGCGCCGGAGACACATGGCACGGCAACCTCATCGCCAGCGGACGCGGGTGAGAATGGCGGATCGGGGTTCGAAGGAGTCGGAAGCGCACGAACCTGGGGGCCATCGAAACGCGGACAAACGGCGCCGGCATCGGCGTGGCTTTCGAGAAAGTCGGCAAGCTGGATCACGGCTTCGCGGGTAATCCGGACATCATCGTGCAGCAGCAGGACGTAGTCGCCGTCGGCGGATCGGATGCCGATGTTGAGAGCACGGGTCAGGCCGAAATTTCGCGGCAGGCGGTTGAAGCGAACATTCGGGAATTCCTCATCGACGCTGGCTGGTATAGCTTGTGAGCCGTTCTCGACGACGATGATCTGGAGTGGCGCGTCTTCGGGTCCGGACTGGGGACTCAATAGCGCCAGAGACTCGCGCAGTTGTTGCGCGCGATGGAACGAAACGATGACGACGGAGATCTTATTTGGTTCCATAGGTTACCTTGCCCAGTACAACAGCATGCCTCGCGCCAGTGGCGGAAGGCAAGTTGCCAGTCTGCCTGCGCCACGTTCTGTAAGCCAGAAACGCGAAGGCGATGGCTTCTTTGGCATCCGGGTCCACGTTGAATTCGGCAGAGGTGGTCACGCGGCAGCCAGGAAGAAATGCCTGAATCTGGCCCATTAATTGTCGGTTGTGAACGCCGCCTCCGGCGGCGATCACTTCCTCGGTGCCGCGAGCGAATTTGTCGATCCCGAGAGCGATGGTTGCGGCGGTGAACACAGTAGCTGTGGCGATGAGATCGCGTACGGGCAGACCGGTCTTTCGCATCATGTTGACGAAGTCCGCTCCGTACTGTTCCCTGCCCGCCGTTTTGGGAGGCGGCACGGAAAAGCAGGGATGACTCAGCAGCCTGTCCAGCAGTGGCTTGCTGAGGTAACTTTCGGCGGCGATTCTGCCGCTGGCGTCGTAGTGTTTCCTGCCCCCGGTAGCTATCGCCGTCAGCTGATCAATCACCATGTTGCCGGGACCTGTATCGAAGGCGACAACTTGCTCCGGCTTCGCGTTACGCGGAATCACGGTGATGTTGGCGATGCCACCGATGTTCAATGCCACGCGCGATTTCTTTGGGCTGCGGAAAAGCAGGTAATCGACTAGCGGCACCAGCGGCGCGCCGAGGCCTCCGGCGGCGATATCGCGGGTGCGGAAATCGGAAACTACCGGAACACCGAGGCGCTCCGCGATCACCGACACTTCACCGATTTGCAGCGTGTTCGGAAGGTTGCCGCTGCCCTTGTGATAAATGGTCTGGCCGTGACTGCCTACCAGTTCGATGGATTCGAGCGGCACCTTGCTGCGGTTGCAGATTTTGGTGATGGCGCTGACGTAGCACTCGCCGAGTTCGAAATTCAGGCGGGAGATGTCGCCGGTATGGCACTCGGAATTGGAGACGCCGAGAATGCGGGCCCGGAGTCGCGGGGGATAGCGCACGCTGCCGTGCGCTACGGTTTCCACGGACTTGCCATTGATATCGACGATGGCGACATCAACGCCATCGAGCGAGGTGCCGCTCATGATTCCGGCTACACGCATGGGAGATTCTCCCGGCGGCAGGCAGACGGGAGAAGAAGCCGCCTGAAAGGCGGCTGCGGGCAGGATTGCCCGCCCTCCAATCTTTTTATCCTCATAGTGAGCGGACGCCTCCCGCTACAATCGTCTCAAGTTTCTCCGGCGTTCGGACGAGCAGGAAGCCGTTTTCGTCGAGACCGGCGGTTACGCCGCGAATGTGGCCGTCCACTTCCACGGCCTTGCCTTTGGGCCAGGTGGAGCATTCTTCAAAGCGGCGCAGGACTTCCCGCTTGCCCCTCTCTACGAGGAGTCCGGAGTAGCGCAGAGACTCCGCGACAATTCTATCGGCCAGTGCGTCCTTCGGGAATTCCCTGCCCGTTTCGATGCGGAGGGAAGTTGCTATTGCTGCAAGCTCCTCGGGGAAAGACCGCTGGTTCACATTCAGGCCAATACCCGCGATCAGCGCGCCTTCGGCGGCCTGCACCAAAATGCCCGCGAGTTTGCGTTCGCTGAGCATCACGTCGTTGGGCCAGCGCAAATCGGTGGAAACCTGGGCCAGATCGTTCACGGCGCGTTGCACGGCGAGGCCGAGCGCCATGGTGAGGATCGGCATATCCGCGGCGGGAATCGGCAGCCGAAGAATGATGGAGATATAGAGGCCGCCGCGATCGGCGGAATGCCACACGTGTCCCTGACGTCCGATGCCCGCAGTCTGGAGGTTCGCCACGACGGCTGTGCCGTGCGGTTCACCCTGCGCTGCGAGCGCGGCGGCGTCTTTCATGGTGGAGGTGGTGGTGTCGAGACGAACGATCATGACCACTCCAATCGAAAGCTGATATCGACGGCGCGAGCGGAGTGGGTGATGGCACCGACGGAGACGAAGTCGGCGCCGGTTTCGGCATAGGCTCGGACGGTCTCGAGGGTAATGCCGCCGGAGAGTTCTACCTTCGCGCGACCGGCTATGATGGCGATCCATTCGCGGGCTTCGGAGGGCGTTAGGTTGTCGAGCAGCAGATGGTCGGCTTTTTCGGCGAGGGCGTCGTTGAGTTCAGCCAGAGTGCGAACTTCGATTTCAACGGGCAGGCCGGAGGCGCGGGCGTTCGTGATGGCCGGGCGGACACCGCCTGCGGCTGTGATGTGGTTGTTCTTGATGAGAATCGCGTCGTAGAGGCCCATGCGGTGGTTGGTGACTCCACCGGAAGCTGCCGCGGCTTTTTCTAGTTGGCGAAAGCCCGGCGTGGTCTTGCGCGTATCGAGGATGCGGCAGTTGGTGTGGGCGACCTGAGTAGTGTATTCGCGGGCCAGCGTGGCAATTCCGGAAAGATGCTGTAAGAAGTTCAGGGTGGTGCGCTCGCATTCGAGCAGCGTGCGGGCTCGGCCGTGGACTGTGGCGATTGGTGTGCCAGTTTTGAGATCGGCGCCATCGGCGTGATGGAGTTCGAGTTTGTTGATGCCGCCTCTTGCTTCGTAGATTTCGGCGATGAGGGACGAGCCGGCGAGGGTCAGAGGCTCGCGGGCCAGGAAGGTGCCCGTTGCCATGCGATCGGCAGGTACGCACGCGCGCGAGGTTACGTCTCCCGCGCCGATGTCTTCGGTGAGAGCGAGTTGGACCAGAGGGGATGTCATGTCAGAGCCTGTTATTTCAGGCTGTCCTGGACTTTTTGAAGTTGAGCTTCGTACTCGGCTTTTTTGGCCCGGATGGAATCGACGACCTTCTGGGGCGCTTTGCCGAGGAAGACTTCGTCCGTCAACTGGCGTTCGGAGTTGGCGATGTTCCTGATGAGCTGATCGCGCTCCTTTTCGAGGCGCTTGCGCTGCGCTTCCATCTGGCCGTGCGGCACGTTGATGGAGACCGTGAAGCCGGACATCGATTTTACCGCACCGGTCTTCGGCGTTTCGCCCGCAGTGAGAGTGACGCCTGCCAGTTTTTGGATCGCCAACGAGTGAGCGGAAACGTCGACACCGGAGATGAGACCTTCGAGCGGCATTTTCGGGTCGAGGCTTAGGTCGGCGCGCAGGTTGCGGAGGGCCGTGACTACGTCCTGCAATTGGGTGATGTCGCGTTCGGCTCCGGGCGCGTTGCGGGCTTCGAGGTATTCGGGAAGCGACGTCAGCGAAATCGACTTGCCTTCCGCGCCGCCCATGCGATGCCAGAGTTCTTCGGTGAGGAACGGCATCACCGGGTGCAGCAGGCGGAGGGCACTTTCGAAGGCGACGAGAAGGTTGCGCCAGTCGTCATTGAGTCCGGAACCTTCAGTGAAGCGAAGTTTTTTGAGTTCCACGTACCAGTCGCAGAACTCGTTCCAGAAGAAGCGGGTGACGCTTTGCGCGGCTTCATGGTAGCGGAACTGCTCGATGTCGCGATTGAATTCTTTGGCGCATTCGTTGATGCGGTGGAAGATCCATTTGTCTTCAATCGGAGCATCGGGCGACGGGACGTAGCTGTTGAGGTCTTCCGCCATCCACGGCTCTACGCCGCAGCGATCCATATTCATGAAGATGAAACGCGAGGCGTTCCAGATCTTGTTGGCGAAGGCGCGGGCCTTTTCGAGACGTTCCGGACTGAAGACGATATCGGTACCGGGCGCAGCGCCTGTGAGCAGCGCCATGCGGACGGCGTCGGTGCCGTACTGCTCGGTCACTACCAGCGGGTCGATCACGTTGCCCTTGGTTTTCGACATCTTCTGCTTATCGGCGTCGCGCACCAGGCCGTGGATGTAGACCTGGCGGAAGGGGACGTCGCCCATGAATTCGATGCCGAGCATCACCATGCGCGCCACCCAGAAGAAGAGGATGTCGAAACCGGTGATCAGGGTCGAGGTCGGGTAGAAGTGCTTCAGGTCTTCGGTCTTGTCAGGCCAGCCGAGAGTCGAGAAAGGCCAGAGACCGGAGCTGAACCATGTATCGAGCACGTCGGGATCCTGACGGAGAGCGCCCTTACACTTCGTGCATTCCGTGGGATCTTCACGCGCGATGATGACTTCCCCGCAGGCGTCGCAATACCAGACGGGAATGCGATGACCCCACCACAACTGGCGCGAAATGCACCAGTCGCGAATGTTGTGCATCCATTCGTTCCAGGTTTTGAGCCAGACGTCGGGAACGATTTCGATACGCTTTTCGTCCACTGCGGCGATGGCTTTTTCGGCCAGCGGTTTGGTGCGGACGAACCACTGCTTCGAGACCAGCGGCTCCACGATGCTCTTGCAGCGCTGGCATTTGCCGGGGTTGACGGTATAGTCTTCCACGCGTTCGAGGAGACCGAGCGCGTCGAGATCGGCGACGATTTTCTTGCGGGCCTCGTAGCGATCAAGGCCGACGTACGCGCCGCCGTTCGAGGTGATCTTTGCGTCGCGTCCGATGACCTCGATGAGCGCAAGGCTGTGGCGCTTGCCTGCTTCAAAGTCGTTCGGATCGTGCGCGGGGGTGATTTTTACGACGCCGGTGCCGAATTCGGGATCGGCCATTTCGTCGAGAATGATGGGGATCTCGCGATCCATTAAAGGAAGGCGGACGGTCTTGCCGTGGAGGTCCAGGTAACGCTCGTCGCGTGGATTGATGGCAACGGCGGAATCGCCCAACATGGTTTCGGGACGCGTGGTGGCGACGGTTAAGAAACGGTCAGTACCTGTGACGGGATACTTGATGTGCCAGAGGCTGCCGGCCATTTCCTCATGAATGCTTTCGAGGTCAGAGATCGCCGTGTTACAACCGGGGCACCAGTTGACCATGTACTCGCCGCGATAGATGAGACCGCGTTCGTGTAGGGAGACGAAGACTTCACGGACGGCGCGGGAGAGGCCGGGATCGAAGGTGAAGCGCTCGCGGGACCAGTCGCAGGAGGCGCCGATCTGCTCCATTTGTTTGCGGATAGTGCCGCCGGATTCGGCCTTCCATTGCCAAACGCGTTCGACGAATGCCTCGCGGGTTAAGTCGCGGCGATACTGGATGCCTTCGGAGGCAAGCTGACGGGCAACCACCATTTCGGTGGCGATGCCGGCGTGGTCGGTGCCGGGGAGCCAGAGGGTGTTTTCGCCGCGCATGCGATGCCAGCGAACGGTGACATCGATTTCAGCGTGTTCGAGCATGTGTCCCATGTGGAGGACACCGGTGACGTTGGGGGGCGGGATGACGAGGGAGAACGTCGGCTTTCCGGGTTGATATTGCGCGGTGTAAATGCCGCTTTCGACCCACCACTGGGCCCAACGGGGCTCGAAGCGCCGTGGCTCGTAAACCTTTTCAATTTCCATGGGAATTTTCAGTTTAGCAGGATGCGGGGAAACTGCTGCGCGAAGCCG
>CAIKAS010000054.1 GCA_903825445.1 uncultured Acidobacteriia bacterium | reverse complement strand
CGGATTCCGATTGCTCACGGAGAAGGTCAGTATTTTGCCGACCAGCACACGCTCGATGAACTGGAATCCGAAGATCGCGTCGCGTTTCGTTACGTGGATAACCCAAACGGATCCGCGCACTCCATTGCAGGCATTTTGAGCCGCGAACGCAACGTACTGGGCATGATGCCGCACCCTGAAAGAGCGTGCGATCCCCTGATGGGTTCCACCGACGGCCTCGGTATCTTTGAATCGATTCTGAGCGCAGTCCCCGCACTATCAAGATGAAAATCACACCTGAGCTGATCACACAGCACCAGCTCACCACCGCCGAGTACGCAAAGATCGTGAATCTGCTCGGCCGCGAACCGAGCTACACCGAACTGGGTGTTTTCAGCGTGATGTGGAGCGAGCATTGCTCCTACAAAAGTTCGCGCATTCACCTAAAGAAGCTTCCCACCACGGGTAAATACGTGGTGCAAGGGCCTGGCGAGAATGCTGGCATCATCGGCATCGGCGGCGGTTGGGTGGTGGCTTTCAAGATTGAGTCGCACAATCACCCCAGCTATATCGAGCCATTTCAGGGTGCCGCCACAGGTGTTGGCGGTATTCTGCGCGATATTTTCACTATGGGCGCGCGGCCTATTGCCGTGATGGACTCTCTGCGGTTTGGCCCGATCACTGGCGCACCTGAAGCCGATCACAATCGGCGCATCGTTTCAGGCGTGGTCAGCGGTATCGCCCATTACGGCAACTGCTTCGGTGTGCCGACAGTTGGCGGCGAATGCATTTTTGAGGAGTGCTATTCGGCGAATCCCCTGGTCAACGTGTTTGCTCTGGGCGTTTGCAAAGAGAACGAGATTTTCTACGCGAAAGCCTCGGGCATCGGCAATCCGGTGATCTACGTGGGTGCGAAGACTGGGCGGGATGGTATCCATGGCGCTTCCATGGCCAGCGCCGAATTCACAGAAGAGTCGAAGCAAAAGCGCCCCAATGTTCAGGTGGGCGATCCGTTTCTCGAAAAGCTCCTGCTGGAAGCCTGCATTGAAGCTATGAAGACTGGAGCTATAGTCGCAATCCAGGACATGGGCGCGGCGGGTCTCACGTCGTCTACCTGCGAAATGGGTAGTCGCGGCGGTGTGGGTATCGATATTGATCTCGACAAGGTTCCACAGCGCGAAACGGGAATGACCGCCTATGAGATGCTGCTCTCGGAATCTCAGGAGCGCATGCTGCTGGTGGCGGAAAAGGGACGGGAAGAAGAAGTCTTCCGCGTATTCCGCAAGTGGGGCTTGGACGCTGTAACAATCGGTGTTGTCACTCCCGATGGCATGATGCGAGTGCGGCACCTCGGCAATGTGGTCGCCGAAATTCCCAACCCTGCCCTCGCCGATGAAGCGCCGAAATACGATCGTCCGCATAATGTGAAGCCGCACCGCCGCGTGCCACTGTCCACCCCCGCGTTTCCCTCGTCCACTGACCTAAACGGCGATCTCCTGAAGCTCGTCGCTTCGCCTGATCTGTGCTCAAAACGCTGGATATGGGAACAGTATGACTACATGGTGCGCACCAACACCGTTCTCGGTCCGGGTTCCGATGCCGCTGTCGTTCGCGTGAAGGAAACCGACCAGTCCATCGCCATGTCGCTCGATGGGAACGGCCGTTATTGCTATCTCGATCCACGTGAAGGTGCGAAGCTCGCCGTGGCGGAGTGCTGCCGGAACCTCGCGACGACCGGCGCTGTCCCGGTCGCTGCCACAAACAACCTAAACTTTGGAAACCCGGAGCGCCCGGAGATTATGGCGCAACTTGTGGAAGCCGTGGAAGGCATCGCAGAAGCCTGTCGGTTCTTCGAAGCACCCATCACCGGGGGTAACGTCAGTCTTTACAACGAAACGCTCGGCGAAGGCATTTATCCGACCCCTGTCCTCGGCATTATCGGTCTGATGAAGACTGCAACCCCGGCACCTGTCCGCTTTACCCGCGCTGGCGCGGATATTCTCCTGCTTGGAGGCTTTGGCGAATGCGACGACCAGCGTTTTGGCGGTACGGAGTACGCGAAAGTGGTCCTCGGTCAGCTTTGGGGCCTCCCTCCAGCGCTCGATATGGACTACGAAAAGCGCGTTCACGACACGATTCGGGCGTTCATCGATGGCGGAATAGTCGAGTCCGCTCATGACTTGAGTGACGGCGGTTTAGCCGTGGCTCTCAGCGAGAGCTGCACCAGTGAAACTGGCGCGAAAGTCACGATTCCTGCCACGGAACGGCCAGACCTGGCGCTGTTCGGTGAGGCGCCATCCAGAATTCTGGTCAGCGTGACTGACGCTGCACGCGCCCGCGAGATAGCGGCAAGATTCCGGGTGGATTGTCCCCAAATTGGCGCTACAATGAAAGAGCGGTTACAGATTGGAACTGATCGTCACATGCTGATAGACCTCTCCACTTCCGATCTGAAGCAGGCGTCCGAAACCAGCCTTACCCGGCTTCTCCAAACCACATGAGTGACAATCTGCTTGGCGTCGTACCTGTCGTTGATCATGATGACAAGCTCCACGAGGAATGTGGTGTTGCCGCCATCTACGGCCACCCGGAAGCCTCGAAATTGGCCTATTTGTCGCTCTATGCCCTGCAGCATCGTGGGCAAGAGAGCGCCGGCATTTCTTCGAGTGACGGTACCCAGATCTATACGAAGAAGGCCATGGGGCACGTGGCCGACATCTTCACGAACGACGTCATAAAGGCGCTTCCCGGTCCGTTGGCAATCGGTCATACGCGTTATTCCACTAGCGGCGACACCGTAGAGCGAAACGCCCAGCCATTTTCGGTCCATTGCAACAAGGGCCGCATCTCAGTAGCCCACAACGGCAACATTACGAACGCGTCCGAGCTTCGCAAGAGTCTGGAAGCGCGCGGGTCGATTTTCCAGGCATCGAGTGACACCGAGGTCATTCTCCATCTGGTCGCCCACTCGCGCGAGAAGACCATGGCCGCCGCCCTGCGCGATGCCCTGTTGCAACTCGAAGGCGCCTTTTCGCTGGTATTTCTCGCTGAAGACTGCATCATTGTGGCTCGCGATCCCCGGGGCTTCCGTCCGCTTGCCATGGGTAAACTCGAAATTTCCGGTGGCAAACCGGCATATGTTTTTGCATCCGAGACCTGCGCCTTTGATCTGATCAACGCCGTCTATCTCGGCGATGTGCAACCCGGCGAAATGGTGATTGTTGGGCCCGAAGGTGTCACGCGCGAACGGTATGCGCCTGAAAAACCCCATTCGCAGTGCGTGTTTGAGCACGTCTATTTTGCCCGCCCAGATTCTTTTGTTTTCGGAAGACAGGTTCAGGATTCGCGTGACTTAATGGGCCGTTTGCTGGCCCGCGAAACGCCTGCTCCGGCCGATATTGTGGTGCCGGTGCCCGACTCGGGCAACTCAGCAGCCCTCGGCTACGCTGCGGAATCCGGCCTCCCCTATAGGCTGGCGCTGATCCGCAATCACTATGTGGGCCGCACGTTCATTGAACCCTCGCAGGCGATTCGCGATTTCGGCGTTAAGTTGAAGCTCAACCCGGTACGCAGTTTGCTGGAGGGGCAGAGCGTCGTGTTGATTGACGACTCGATTGTGCGCGGGACCACAAGCCGGAAGATTGTCCGCATGGTGCGGAATGCCGGCGCGCGCGAAGTCCATCTCCGCATTTCCTGCCCGCCAACCGTCTCGCCCTGTTTCTATGGTGTCGATACGCCGAATAAGAGCGAACTCATCGCGGCGAATAGTTCGATCGAGGAGATTCGGCGGTTCGTGGAAGCCGATTCCCTGGCGTTTCTTTCTCTCGGTGCACTGCAGCATGCGGTGGCTGATACCCACGGAAAGTACTGCTATGCCTGCTACACGGGCGACTACCCCACGGATCTTGTAAGCATCGAGCAGTTGATTCGCGCGGGCAAAAAGTCCGGCGGATAGTGTCCGTCTAGCGTTTATACCCGATCATCCTCAGGAATCCGCGCCGCTTCTCCACATCCTCGTCCGTCTCCACGCCTTTTGGCGACGACCCGTCAATCACGCCGAGCACGCCACGTCCTTGTTCCGTCTCAGCCACAATCACCTGCACCGGATTCGCAGTGGCGCAAAAGATATTGCACACTTCGTAAGCCGCCTGCACACTCTTGAGCACGTTGATCGGGAAAGCATCGCGCATGGCGATGGCGAAGAAATGCCCGGCGCCGACGGCAGTCGCCATGTCGAGCGCGGACTGTTTCATGGCGGGGTCGGTGCCGTCACTGCGGGTGAGGCACGGCCCGGATGCTTCGTTGAAGGCCACACCGAATTTAATACCCGGAGACGAGTTCACCATCGCTTCATACAAGTCGTCAACGGTCTTGATGAAGTGGCTCTGACCAAGGATGATGTTGGCGTTTTCCGGTATCGAAAGCGGCACGGCGTGAAGATTGAGCATACGAAAGTATCGTAGCGCGGTCGCCTGCTCAGGCAAGTCGCTGAGGCAACCATGTCGCCTGCTGAAGGTGATAGACTGATTCTCGGCTCTGACCGAGTCTGGAGAACCTTAAATGAAATTGCTTTCGTGCCTGCTTGTTTTGCTCATTTGTGCCGCGTCCTGCTTTGCCGCCGATGTTGATGGGAAGTGGACTGGTTCGATCTCCACGCCGAACGGGGACCTTCCGGTGGCCTTTGAATTCAAGGCGGACGGCGCGACGCTGACCGGCACGACGACCGGCCCGGATGGCTCGCAGATCAAAATCGCCAATGGCAAGGTGGATGGGAAAAACATTACATTCGCCGTCACATTTGACTTCGGCGGCAATTCGGCAACCATCAATTACAAAGGTGTACTCGATATGGGGCAGTTGAAGTTGACGGCCGATTTTAACGGGATGCCGTTTGAGTTGACGGTGAAGAAGGCGGCGTGACGGGCGATGCAGCGTGAATGAAGCGACTCGTTCTTCGCGGCCATCCGTCCGGCAGGCTCGAATTCCGGCGTTGTCTGTAATCTAATCCTCAATCGGAAAAGGAACTAATTTGAAAAAAGGTAAGTCGCCAGCCTGAACTCGGCATCCATCATGCCGGACTGTGGCGCGAGTCCTTCGTTGATACTCCGTTAGATCGGTATGATTGGCGCAGGCGGTGATCACTGAAGCATTCATTCCTGCGCTGATCAGGCGGATACCCCCGCGACGATTTCGCCAACCGTCGCGGGGGCAAGATGGGTCACGCAGTACCAGTACCCCAGTTGCGGCTGAATGTAGAAGATAGGGAGTTGCCGCTCGCCCTATTTCGGGTAATGTAAGTACTGGTAAAGGAGAATTCGCTTGGTCAACACACACACACACACACACACACATCGCAAGATTCGTTGCAGTAGCTTTGTTCTGCGCCGCGGCCCTTCCAGCCTCGATTATTCAGGTGGATTCCTCGGTGGCGCTGGACGGAAATGACTCTATAGACTGGGGCCAGTTGGGTCCGTACATTCCCAATGTGAACCTGCCCTCCAATCCGGAACCAGTCGTATCGAACGGCGGCCTGTCTGTCTCGGCCGATGGGTATTTGGATCTCGGCTTGGGCCAGCAAAACACATCGACCTCGCCTTGCAGTTGTTGGGACGGGAACTTCGCCCCGAATGATTATCTGCTTATTGCGGGAGGTGCCGGCGCGAGTTCACTCACGCTTACGTTTTCTACACCCGTCTATGGTGTTGGTACACAGGTTGGCAGTGACGGTCCGTTTGGCGCCTTCACCGGCACTATGCAATTATTCGACCCGCTTGGAAACTCTCTGGGATCGTTCGGCTTCACGGGAGATGAAGAAAATACGGCTGACGACTCCGCTATCTTCGTGGGGGCGCTTTCCAGTGGTCCGATCGGATCGGTAACGATCTCCGCAGACTATGCCTTTGCTGTCAACTCGGTGGATCTGGTAACGCCGGAGCCCGGAAGCCTTTTTCTCATGTTGGCGGCAGCAGTCGTCGCATCGTCGCGGTTGCGGCCGTTTGCCGTGAGGCGGGCCTTGCGGCTGGTGCCTGAACTTGTGAAATGACGGATCGCCCGCAATAAGGCCGATTTGCACGCCCACGCAAAAGCCGCCGGGTTGCCCCGGCGGCATTTCACATAACCACACTATCTCAAACGAAAACTAATCGCCGAAACTGCCTACTTCTTCGCGTGTTTCCTTGGTTTCAGTCGCCGCTTTCGGTGCCGCCGGAGCGATTCCGCCGAGCATGCTTACCGGCACGAAGCCCGCTTCGATCGGCTTTTCCTTGAGAACCACTTCGCGATAGAGCTTAGCCATCTTCGCGTCTTCCGCGGACTTCTTGACCATTGCTTCGTTGCGTGCGCGAGTCTTCTCTTCGCGTGCGGTCTTGGCAATGCCCTTATCGTCCAGGTCGTGCTGAATGCCCGCCGCCACCGCGACCGGATCGAGAATCAGCGAGTGATCCTTGGATGGCAGATTGACAGCCTTGCCGCCCGCGATGATTTCATGCCGGCCCTTCTCCTCATACCACTTAGTCAGGGTGGCCGTCATATGCATCTTCTCTACGATATTGCGCCAGCCCACGCCCGTATTGTAGGCGCAGAAGCTGATCTCGCCTTCCTGCGTCGAATAGGGAATGATGCACTGCTCGGTGCGCCGGAAATCATAGTTGAAGAGATCCTGGAACCACATACCTGCGATGAATAGGAAGTTCCAGCGGTCCTTGCGGCGCTTTTCGATATCTTCGAACGTTCGGTCCCCGCCCACCTTGCCGTAATTCTTGCCGGTCGCGCCCAGGCCCTTGTCGAACTTCTGGAGCAGATCCATCAGGCGGAAACTGGTCGGTGCCTGATACGGATCGTAGTTGCGCAGCAGCGCCAGCGTACCGCCGAGGATGGTGAGGAACTTACCGCGCGCGCCGTCGTTGACCGCTGCGATGTCCTTCGCCATCTGCTCCGCATTCAGGAACGCGGTTACCGGGCGGAATTCCTTCGTTTCCTTGTCGATCATCACGGCCATGCCGGTGCCGCAATTCGGATGGCAGCCACAGCTCAATTGGCCCCATTCCGCCGTCGGTCCATGCACCAGATCGGACCAGTCGGAGAACGTGCTGATAAACGAAATCGGGTACCAGTCGCGCGTGGGCTCTCCCATGCCGATCTGGTTCTTCACGTCGTGCGCCAGATGCGAGAGCGTGTAACGCTGCGCCGCGCGGCGTTCCGGCGTGATCTCTTCGTCGCGGCCCGTGAACGACACCGGCTGGAACGAGAGGAAGGATATTTTCTTTGGATTGTCGAGCGCGAATTGAATTACGCGACCCACCTGTTCGTTATTCACGCCGTTGATGATCGTGATCACGGGGACGATGTCGACACCGTTCGAGTGCAGGTTTTCAATGGCACGCAGTTTCACGTCGAACAGATTGCCAATGGCGCGGTGTGAATTCGCCGCGTTGCCGATACCGTCGAACTGCAGATAAGCGTAGCGGAGCCCGGCTTCGGCGGCCTTGCGGCAGAACTCAGGGCTCTTCGCGAACTCAATACCGTTGGTCGCGGCCTGCACGCTGTTGTAGCCAACCTTGCGGGCGTAACGAACGGCATCGAGGAAGTAGGGCGAAAGCGTCGGCTCGCCACCCGAAAACTGTACCGACATCTGGCGACGCGGCTTGATCGAAATCGCGTTGTCCAGCATCGTCTGGATGTCTTCCCAGCTCAGTTCATGTACGAAACCTACCTGATTGGCATCCATGAAGCAGGGGTCGCACATCATATTGCAACGGTTGGTCAGATCGATGGTCAGCACCGAGCCGCGGCCGTGCGTCACGGTGGAAGAACCGTGGTTATGGAGGCCCTTATCGGCGTGGGCGCGAATGTCGCGGCCGGGGAACACGCGTTCCACTTTCTGCAGGAACGCCGGGTCGATCGCCATCACGTCTTCAAAGTGACCGTGGATCGGACAATCCTTCACCATCAGGATTTTGCCGTCGCGTTCGATGATCTGGGCCTTGATCTCGCCCATCTTCTCGGTGCGGAGCACGTCAACTGGCAACTCGCCGTCCAGAATCTTCTTACGCATCTCGGGGACGCAAACAGGGCAAAGCGAGTCCGTGGTACGCGGCCAGCCGAGTGGCGGCTTCTGTTTTTCCCACGATTTCAGGAGGGGCTTTTCCGACCATTTCGGTGTGAACGACGGGTTCTGTTTGATGGAGTTCAGCGCGTTGAACGCGGTCCATGCCACACCGGCCGCAACCGTGACTGCTTTTTCCGCTGCTTTGATCGCTTTTGACATTGTTCTCGAGTCTCCTGAAGCGCCCTTTAGGCCCACGCTTCCGCTGATATCAGCTATCCTTCATAGAGTAGGCTATAGGCAGGGTTTTTTCGACGGAAAAACATCGAACTGCGCCAGATAGCCATCCGATGGGGCGTATCGCTGTTGAGCGGTTGTCGCCCCGGATAAAAAAGGTACTATAACCGACCTTGTGGCAATTGTAACACAGCCCGTAAGTAGTCATCTCGTCCGTGAGTTAGCGGCAGAAGTTGGGTTTCAGCTGGCGGGCGTAGCTGTGGCCGGTTCGGTGCCTGATTTCGAACGCTTCCGTGGCTGGATCGAACGTGGCCTGGCGGGCGAAATGCGCTACCTGAGCGATCATCGCGCCGATGTGCGTTCCAGCCTGGCAAACCTGCTTCCCGGTGTGAAATCCGTGATATCGGTTGGCATGCTTTATGAGTACTCCGAACTTGGCTCCCCCGCCGACTCCTCTCAGGGCCGAATCGCAGCTTACGCCGTGGGCGAGGACTACCATATCGTGATCCGAAGGGGGCTGGAAGCGCTCGCTGGCCGCCTCTCAGAAATGGCCGAATTCGAATGGCGCGCCTGCGTCGATACGGCACCGGTGCTGGAGCGGTCGATCGCCCGGGACGCGGGCCTCGGCTGGATTGGCAAGAATACCTGCCTGATAAACCAGCAGTCGGGTTCGTTTTGTCTTCTGGGTGAATTATTGACAACATTGGAGATAGCTGTCGACCCTGCCTTTGACGCCCCTCCGCCTGATCGCTGCGGCACCTGCACCCGATGCCTTGACGCGTGTCCCACCCAGGCCCTTGTCCCTTCGCCGGATGGCAGATTCGAATTGGACGCTCGCCTTTGCATCTCTTACTTTACGATTGAGTTGCGCGGTCCGGTTCCTGAAGAGCACAGGTCAGCGATCGGCAACAACGTCTTCGGCTGCGATATCTGCCAGGACGTCTGCCCATGGAATTCTTCCGGGCCCACGAACACCGACGCGGGATCCAGCATCGCACTCGAAGAACTGGCCGGACTGAGCGAGACCGAGTATCGCAGCCGTTTTCGTCAAACCGCCGTCAGCCGGGCTAAATATTCCGGTTTCCTCCGCAATATCGCGGTCGCGATGGGTAACTCGGGTCAGCCGCAATTCCGAGAACCTCTGGAGCGGATGGCCAACTCGGAGGACTCTTCACTTGCCGAACACGCCCGTTGGGGTCTCAGGGGCCTGGCAGGTGACGCAGAAGCGCCCTGATGCAACGCTAACTGATACCCTAAAAAGGCGAGAGGCGCAAACCGAATGTGCCTCGAAGGAGTTCTCACCTGAACCGACTTTTTTGTCTTCTGATCGGCGTCTCAGTGCTTGCGGGCGCGAATACTGGAAACACCGGGATTTCCACATCGGAACGCCGCCTCCGGCTCTTCGAAACTCACACTGGCGAGCACATCAACATCGTCTATAAACACGGGGACACGTTCGATGCGTCCGCGCTGGCCGCACTCGATCATTTCCTGCGCGACCACAGAACCGGCGATATCCACCACTACGATCCTCGTCTGTTCGATTTGCTGTCCGATCTGACGGCTTCCGCAGGGGTGCCTGATGTCGAAATCAATGTCATTTGCGGCTATCGCTCGCCCTGGAGCAACGAATACCTGCGCACCCACACGCCAGGTGTTTCAAAAAATAGCCTGCACATGCAGGCGGAAGCCATCGATATTCGCTTGCCTGGCGTGAAGACGCTGGAGTTGCGCAAGAAGGCTCTATTGCTGGCAAGAGGCGGCGTGGGTTACTACCCGGCGTCGGATTTTGTGCACGTGGATGTCGGTCGTGTGCGGCAGTGGTAGCCTCCGCATTCGATGACGGTTCAGGCTGTCCGCTTTTTCCAGCGGTAAGCTGTCACGGAGTTTTTCGAAAAATACTTCTCCGCCACACCAGAACCCTTGGCCATGAAATACTCGCGCACGACGCCGAAAACCTGTGAGTAGGTTCCCCAGTTATCGCTGTTGGGCCAATCGCTGCCATACAAGACGCGGTCCTCTCCGAAGATCCCGAATATCTCGTCGAGCTTCGGCCGGTGGAAGTTGAGATCGGTCGGTACCCGGCCATTCACCCTGCGCAGCACTTCTGAAATCTTCACGTAGACTTGCGGGCGGCGGCCAAGTTCGCGGAGATTAGCATCGGCCGGTGCTGCGAATTGCGGCAAATGGTCGATCACGATGCGCAGACTGGGCACTAAATCCGTCACCCGGAGCGTAGCGGCGATGAGGTCGGCATTTTGGTTGGCTGTGTCGAGGACCAGTCCCGCATCGGCGAGCGATTTCAGGCCAGCGACGAATTCGGGTTTGCGGATCTCGACTCCGAGATCGCGGCCCCAGAGATTGCCGTAGCGGATGCCGAGGAATAGCGAATTCTTGTGGAGACGGTCGAGTTGCGCACGGAATTCCGGTTTGCCCGGTTCCAGATTACCGATGGTTCCCACCATGATGGTGTCTTTGGCTGCGATGTCGAGAACCCACTGGTTGTCTTCGGGCAGCGGACTACATTCCACTTCTATGGCGCCAGCAACGCCGGATGGCTGCGCAATCTTTCGGTATCGGGCAGGTAGCGCAGGCTGATAGAGAACCTTATCGTCTTTCGATGGCCACGGCACGCCCTGCGGACGTGTGGGATCGAAGAGGTGGATGTGGGTGTCGATCACAGGAAAGGGCAAGGTTTGGGCGATAACCTCTCCTCCAAATCCCGCAGCAGCGGCCATGGCGAGAAAACCGCGCCGGTTCATGCGATTACCGTTCCAAACGAAAGCCCAAGAGATCTCGCTACGCCCTGAATGTACTGGCGGCCCTGAGTGTATTCCGCCTCGTTGTGAAGATGTTCGAGCATGAGGGGAGCGTCAATGGGCAGTTGCGAAAGATCGCGCAAATAAGTTTTGTAATCGATGAGCCCGGTACCCGGGATGACTTCCTGGATGTTCACCTGGTAGCCTGGTCCCCACTGCAGATCCTTCGCATGGCAGGAAATGATCCACGGCCCCAGCTTCGTGAAGCACTCGTGGATCACCGCGCCGTTGTTGTACAGTCGCGAGGGGCTGCTCATCGTGTTGCAGACATCGAGGTGCACACCGAACGCCTTGCGATCCACGGCTTTGATGAGCGCCAGGTACTCATCGGGCGTGCTGGGTAGGGCCCATGGCATCATTTCGATGGTGAAGCACGCGCGTTTCGGATTCACCGAATCGATGACCTTGCGGCAATTCTCAACCGTAGCTTCGAAAAACTCTTTGCCCAGGTTTTTAGCATCCTGACCGAACCAGACGGCCGGATTAAATGAGCCTGCGATATCGACGCAGTTTCTGGCACCCAGAACTTCCGCCAGCGCGAGACGTTCGGTGACGTAGTCGAGGTTCTGACGCCGTTTTTCGGCATCCGGATCGAGCATGTTCTTCCAGGCTCCGACTTCGGCAATGGTGACATCGCGGGCCGCGAATTCTTTCGCTACAGCTGCGATGCGGTTGCTGTCTTTGACTGCGAGGTCGCCGGGCGCGTACGCAGCCCGATAACCAAGGTCTTTGTGGGCTTGTGCGAGTACGGCGGGGTCGTCGGACTTTACGAAGATCGGGCCGCCGAGGCGCATCGGTTTAGTGGGTCCGCTGGCACCCCGCACAACTTGCATCGCGCCGTAAACGGCCGCCGCCTTTTTAAGCAGAGTTCGCCGGTTCACCACTGTGTTGTCCATGCTGCCACATCCCCCAGATATTATATGCGCGGAGAAAACCGTCAAACGCAATATTGTGGGATTGTACGTTAAAGTACATGGAATCAGGGAATTCAATAACTGTTATATTGGTTTCCAGTACCAGTGGTCCTGTCGGGGGAAGCACTCTGCGTAGACGGTTTAACTGAAAATGAAACCGCTTTTGGTTGATATCAATGCATCTTGATCTTTTCACCGTTCGGGTGATGACTCAGGTGACGCTACTGATAGTGAGTCTGTCGACGCTGGTCGCCTGGAGAATCAATCGGCCGGTTGAGGGCATGAATGTGTTTGCGACGGGCCTGTTGGCGTTTTGCCTGGGATCGGCGGTAGGCATGCTTCATCAGGCGATCCCCTCGCCCGCTATCGTGGTGCTGGCCAACGCCCTGATTGTGGGGGGGCTCGTCACCGGGTTGCAGGGAGTGCGCCAAATGCGCCAGTTTGCCCCGTATTCCGTTATGGCGCTAACCGCTTACTCCGTGCCGATCGCAATCGGAGTCATTTATTGGTCGTACATGAGTGACAACTACGGTATGCGGGTGGCAATTGTCTCCGCTGGTCTGGCCCTGCTGACCACGGATGCGGCTATATCGATGATCCGGTCCGTGCAGGCCGAAGATCGCGTTGTCTATTGGCCCACGGGGCTTGCTTTTGCGTTTGGTGCGGTGTTCCTGACAGTGAGGACAGGAGCCGCGATTCTGGGTTACTACAATACCGCTTCCCCGTCCACGATACCCATCGAGATTCCGTTGACCATTTGTTCGAACCTCGCGTATGTGGGCTGTGGCTTTGGGATGCTGCTGGTGGCAAATGCCAAACTGCGGCATGCAGCCGAAACCATGGCGTTGTACGACCCGCTTACCAATCTTCCGAATCGGCGCGTCCTGTTGGACCGATTGCTGGAAGCAGAGCACCGGGCGAAACAAAACGGCTGGCGGCTGGGCGTGATTTATCTGGATTTGGACGGATTCAAGATGGTGAACGACACGCTGGGGCACCAGGCCGGGGACGAGTTGTTGAAGAACGTCAGCGCGGCGATGACACCGGTTTTGGGTACGGGCGATTGTCTGGCACGTGTGGGCGGTGACGAGTTTGTGGTGGTAGTGGAAGACGTGGAAGGACGCCACGAATTGGCTATGCTCGCCGAGCGCCTGCGGAAAGCGGTTGAGGCTCAGAGGATTCCGGGAGGCGGCGGCGACACAGTTCGCACAAGCTACGGTTTCGCCATCTTCCCCGATAACGGCGTCAGCGCTCATGACGTGATGCGTGAAGCGGATTCGGCCATGTATCATGCCAAGCGCCAAACACGCGCGGCGGGGCAGCTAATCGTCGATTGACGGCCCCGACTTTGGTCACACCACGGGTTCTCTGGTTGTTAACATAGAAACCGACCATGAAGATTATCGACATTCGCGCCACCACTGTGACGGTGCCGCTGGAGGCGCCTTTACGGCATGCGAACGGTTGCCATTGGGGGCGATTTGTCCGTACCATCGTTGAGGTAGAGACGGACAACGGAATCATCGGGCTCGGGGAAATGGGCGGCGGCGGAGAGTCTGCAGAGGCCACCTTCCGGGCGCTGAAGACAATGCTGGTGGGGCACGATCCGGCCCGCATTGAAGAGATGCGCTATCTAATAGCCAATCCCACGGCATCGCTTTATAACAACCGTACGCAGGCGCTCGCAGCGCTGGAGTTTGCCTGTCTCGACATTGTTGGCCAGGCGTGGGGAGTGCCCGTCTGCGAGATCCTGGGCGGCCGGCTGCGCGATCGCGTCGGGTTTGCCACATACTGCTTCTGGCGTTATCCCAATCCGGCGACGGGCGAGGGTGAAGTGCGCACGCCGGAACAATTGGTAGCGTTCGCCACGGAAATGAAGCGTCGCTTTGGCTTCACCACCCACAAGATGAAGGGCGGCGTGTTTCATCCGGATTATGAAATTGAAGCCTACCGCGCGCTCGCGAATGCGTTTCCCGAAGATGCGGTGAGATTCGACCCGAACGGCGTGCTTTCGACTGAACAAGCGATCCGTTTCGGACAGGGTATTGAAAACCTCCGTAACGACTATCTGGAAGATCCGGTGTATGGACTGAACGGCATGCGGCGGACGCGCGAGATGGTTCGAATTCCGCTGGCGACGAACACCGTCGTCGTGAATTTCGAGCAGCTTGCCGCGAACATTTTGAACACTGCCGTGGATGTCATTCTGCTCGATACCACTTTTTGGGGCGGAATTCGGGCATGCGTGAAAGCCGCCGGGGTCTGCGAGACTTTCCAGATCGGCGTAGCGGTACACTCCTCGGGTGAATTGGGGATTCAGCTGGCGACGATGCTGCATCTGGGCGCCGTCATCCCTAACCTGTCGTTCGCTGCCGATGCCCACTATCATCATCTGACCGACGACATCATTGAGGGCGGCCTGATGAAGTACGAGGGCGGATCGATTGCGGTGCCAAACGGGCCGGGATTGGGTGTGAAACTGAACCGTCAAAAGCTGGGGCAGTACGCGGAGCTATACAAGAAGCTGGGTGGGTACGCCTATGATCGGGATCCCCTTCGGCCGGACTGGTCGCCGCTTGTACCGAATGATCGCTGGGCCGATCCGAAAGACACGCGGATGCCGGTGATTCCTTACTAGTCATGAAGAATCTACTCGATTTGAACGGGCGTGTGGCTGTCGTAATTGGCGCGACCTCGGGATTGGGCCGCACTCTCGCCGTGGGCCTGGCTGGACACGGGGCCACCGTTGTTCCCACGGGGCGTCGAGCGGAACTGATCGACAACGCTGCGCCGCTGCGGGTGGCTTGTGACGTTGGAAGGCGGGAATCGATTGATGCTTTTCGTGACGCGGTACTGGCTCGATTCGGGCATGTCGACATACTCTTGAATGCGGCGGGGCAAACTTTGAAATGCCCCGTGCAGGACATTGCGGAAGAAGACTGGGCGCGAATCTTCGATGTCGGGCTGACGGGAACACTGCGCGCCTGCCAGTCGTTCTACGCTCCCTTGAAAGCGAGTGGACACGGCCGCGTGATCAACATTGCGTCGCTCGGTTCCTATGTGGCGTTCCATCAGGTCGCTGCTTACTGCGCCGCGAAAACCGGCGTCATGTCGCTGACCCGCAGCCTGGCATGCGAATGGGCGAAGGACGGAATATCGGTGAATGCGATCGCGCCGGGGATTTTTCCGACGGATCTGAACCGCAAGCTGATTGAGGGGACTCCGCGCGGAACGGAGTTGATGATGCGGACGCCGATGGGACGGTTCGGAAAGCCTGAAGAACTGGTCGGCCTGGCTGTGCTGCTGGCTTCCGATGGGGCGAGTTATCTCACGGGGCAATGCATTGGCGTGGATGGCGGTTTTCTGGCGTCTGGCGTAAATTCGTAGAGGAAGGGAATTCGATGAATATGCGCAGGCTGATTTTAGGATTGCTGGCGTGCTGTGCACTGCATGCGGAGACAGGTAGAAATGCCTGGTTGCGCTATGCGCCTCTGGATGCCGCGGACGCGCGTCGATATGCCAGTATCGTTCCCGGAGCCGTCACCGTGCTGGGCAAAGACGCGCTGGAATTGAGCGGCCGCAATGAGGTGGTGCTGGGCGTGCACAGAATGCTGGGCAAAGAGCTGCGCCTGGAACCTGTCGCTCCCAAGGACGGCGCCCTTTTCCTCGGCACGCTCGCAGAGATTCATGCCGCCCTGCCGGCAATCGCATTACCGGCGAAACTCGACGCCGACGCATTCTGGTTGAAGAACGCTAACGTGAGCGGGGCGCACTATCTAGTAATTGCTGGCGGCGACGAGCGCGGCGTCTTGTACGGAGCATTCGCGCTTATGCGAAAGATGCAGGTTGGCGACGATCTTGCGGCGCTCGATGAGAAGCAGGCTCCCTACGCTCCCGTACGCTGGGTCAACGAGTGGGACAACCTCAATGGCACTATTGAACGCGGTTACGGCGGAGCCTCAATCTTCTGGGAAGCGGGCCACGCACGCGCCGATATGGGTCGCGTGAGCGAATATGGGCGACTGCTGGCATCCATCGGCATCAACGGCTGCGCCATCAGTAACGTGAATGCTGATCCCAGGATCCTTTCGCCCGATTTCATTCCTGAGATTGCAAAGATCGCCGATGCGCTGCGTCCCTGGGGCGTTCACGTTGCGCTTGCGGTGAGTTTCGACAGTCCGAAGAAGATCGGTGGCCTCGACACCTTCGATCCGCTCGATCCGAAAGTAATTGAGTGGTGGAAGACGACGGCAGACGGGATATTCAAGGCGATTCCCGACGTCGGCGGATTCGTTTTGAAAGCGGATTCCGAAGGCCGCCTTGGGCCGTCTGCATATGGGCGTTCGCATGCGGATGCAGCCAACGTAGTTGCGCGTGCGCTAAACCCGCACAACGCGCTCTTCTTCTACCGTGGGTTTGTCTACGACAACCACATGGACTGGAACAACCCGAAGAACGACCGGGCTCGCGCGGCTTGGGATAACTTCCATGGGCTCGACGGGCAATTCGACGATAACGTCATCATTCAGATAAAGAACGGCCCCATCGATTTCCAGGTACGCGAACCAGCCTCGCCGCTGTTCGGTGCGCTGGAGAAGACCAATCAGGCGATCGAACTGCAGATCACTCAGGAATATAACGGACAGGCACGCTTCCTGATGTACGAAGCTCCCATGTGGAAAGAAACTCTGGAATTCGACATGCGCGCCGGTTCCAGCTCGACTCCGGTCAAGGCGCTGGTGGCAGGGAAAGTCTTCCACCAGAAGACCGGCGGCTTCGTAGGCGTCTCGAATGTTGGCCTGGATGAAAACTGGCTGGGAAATCACATGTCCCAGGCGAATTTGTATAGCTACGGACGGTTGGCCTGGAATCCCGATCTCAGTGTGAAAGACATCACCGACGAGTGGACGCGCCAGACGTTCAGCACTAATCCCAGGGTTGTGGATACTGTGGGCGCGATGCATATGTCGTCGTGGCGCACTTATGAAAACTACACTGGGCCGCTTGGGCTGCAGACACTGACCGATATTGTCGGCAATCATTATGGTGTCTCGGTAGAGGCTTCGGAGAACAACGGCTGGGGCCAGTGGCATCGCGCCGACGCGCAGGGCGTCGGCATGGACCGCACGCCGACAGGCACGGGCTACACGCAGCAGTACCGGCCTCAAGTCGCGAAGATGTTCGAATCCCTGGAGACTTGCCCGGACGACCTACTGTTGTTTTTCCATCATGTGCCGTATACCCACATACTGCATTCGGGCAAGACTGTTATCCAGTCTATTTACGACTCGCACTATCTCGGCGCGGAAGAAGTTGTGCGCTACGTGCAGGACTGGAAGTCGCTGAAGGGGCTTGTCGACGATGAGCGCTATGCATCGGTGCTGAAGATGCTGGAGTATCAGGCCGGGCAGGCAATATTGTGGCGCGATGCGGTTTCGAACTGGTTCCTGCGGGCG
>CAIKAS010000053.1 GCA_903825445.1 uncultured Acidobacteriia bacterium | reverse complement strand
GCCGCCGCCGATGCCCTGGAATCGATCGGCATCACGGACCAGCAGGTAGCGTCCATTGCCAAGCGCGAGGAAATCATCTATGTGCTCGGCCAGGAGGATGAACCGGTAGTGCTGGATCGCTTTTCGCCGATATTGCACCTGATCCAGACCATTCGCGATGAGGCGCATCGGTTCGCAGTTACATTTCACAGAACCCGGCGCAACGCGAGGACTTTAACCTCGGAACTGGATGAAATCCCCGGTGTTGGCGCAATCACCGTGCGCAAGCTGCTCAAAGAGTTCGGCAGCTCCACGATCGTTCGGCAGGCGACTGAAGAAGAACTGGCCGCCAAAATCGGCAAGGCCGCGGCGCTCAAGATACGCGCGCATTACGACCTCACTCATACAAAAGTTCCGAATAACGACCTTCCTGAACCAGCTTCTCGTACTCGGCCTTCCATGCGTCCTTCGAACCTGCGGAAGCCGTCATGACTTTGGCGAAATTCCTCGCTGCATCCGACAGCCCTGCCACGTAGACGTAAGTATTCGGCTGGCGCACCATATCCCAGATCTCGGTTGAATTCCGGGAAATGATTCCCTCCAGATCCGGCGGAGCATCGAAATGCGGACGCGGACTCACGGCCTCAAATGCCTTGAAGGACTTCTCATCGTAGTAGAGGGAAAGATCCCGCCTCACGTCGTTCATGTAGAGCAATTCCATGCCGGTCTTCGCGCCGTAGAACAACCGCACCTGGCCCTTCCATCCCCCACGTTCCTCATAGATATGTTTCACGAATGCCCGGAAGGGCGCGATGCCGGTGCCGACACCGATCAGCACCAGGTTTGCGCTCGAATCGTCCGGCACGGAGAAGCGTGAGCCATATGGGCCAGCGATTTGAATCGCGTCTCCCGCAACCGCGTTGCACAAATAGTTGGACGCCAGACCGGGATAGCGCTCTCCACTGACGTCGTCAATGTAGTAACACCGCCGAACACAGATCGAGAACGTATCTGCCTTGCCGCCTTCGCCATGTCGCGGACTGGCAATGGAATACAGCCGGAAGTGATAGGCGTCGCCAAACTCGTTCGGCCCGGGCACCAGCACTCCAATGCTTTGGCCCTCGATGTAATCCATTTGTTCGCCGTCCACCTCCAGCACGAGATGCCGAACCTCCACCAAGTCGTCGGCGGGCGTAATGCGCTCACTGGACAGGATAGTCGCCAGGCGCAGGTTGCTCAGGTCGTATTCGTAGAGGTTCATAAAATTTGGGCCCTTTCTTTGGACTTCTCACAGTTCCCACCATGCAGGCAATTGGCGCAGCCATGCAGCATGTAATCGAGCATGTCGCG
Organism: uncultured Acidobacteriia bacterium; assembly: GCA_903825445.1. GTDB lineage: Bacteria > Acidobacteriota > Terriglobia > Bryobacterales > Bryobacteraceae > BOG-234. Next base: position 21,953 of record CAIKAS010000053.1, on the reverse strand, counting down.
ATCCTTGGCGCATCCGGTCTTCCGGCGCGCGTACCCTTGAATTCCCAGCCAAACGGCCATCACGATGAAGAAACCAGCCGCCGCCTTGAGGACGCTCAACAGGGCGTCAATGATCTCTTTGCCCATTTCCTAGCCCCCCGCGCCCATGCCGCCAAAACCCATGAAAGCCATTGACAGGATCGCCGCCAGTATCAGCGTCATCGCGGTCCCCCTGGCCAGGCTCGGCACGTCGGAGAGCAGCACGCGCTCACGTACCAGCGAGAGCAGCACCAGAGCCGCGCAGTACCCGCCACTTGCCGCAACCGAGAACACGGTGCTCTGCACGAAGTTGTAGTTGCGCGCCGTCTGGAAGATCGGTACTGCCAACACGGCGCAATTGGTGGTAATCAGCGGCAGGTAGACGCCCAGTTCCCGAAATAGCGCCGGACTCACCTTCTTGATGAACATCTCCGTCAACTGCACCGTGGCCGCAATGATCACGATAAACATAATGATGCGCAAATATTCGGCGTGAAACCGCACGAGCAGCAGATTCACGGCGTAGGACAGGGCGTCGCTGACGATGATGACGAACATCACCGACACTCCCATGCGCCAGGCCGTGGCGAATTTGCCGGAGAGGCCCAGGAATGAACACATCCCCAGAAACACGCACAGCACAAAGTTATTGATCAGGAAAGCATCGAGGAATATATGAGTTAAGGAATCGGTGTTCATGCTCTTGCCTCCGCTGCGCCTGTAAGCTCCGGCCGGGCATTCGCCAGTTCAGCCTCACGTTTCGCGCTTCGCTCTTTCCATGCGGCAAAGAACAGCAGCCACATGGCGAGCGATATGAAGCCTCCAGGAGGCAACAGGAACAGCACCCATGGCTCGAAATGAGTTCCAAAAAGGTGAACACCCAGAAAGGTCCCCGCACCGAGCACTTCGCGAACCGCGCCCAACATGGTCAGGGCAATAGTGAATCCGACGCCCATGCCAAGGCCATCCAACATGGATTTCAGCACTGGCTGTTTCCCGGCATACGCTTCAGCGCGCTCGAGCGTGAGGCAGTTAGAAACGATCAGCGGGATGTAAGCGCCCAGCGCAACGTAAATAGGAATACTGATCGCCTTGACCAGAAAATCGACCACCGTGACGGCCATCGCAAGAATCGCAATGTAGGTCGCGATGCGTACCTGCTTCGGGATCAATTTACGGATCATCGAAATTAACCCATACGAAACGACCATCACAAAGGTGGTCGCAAAGCCCATCGACACTGCGTTGCGGACGCTGTTCGTGATTGCCAGGGTGGGGCACATGCCCAGCACCATGACAAAGACCGGGTTCTGTTTCCACAGCCCGTTCAGGAACGGATTACTATCCGCCGTCATCTCCGTCTTTTCGGCGTTATGACAACTGACTTGTTCGCTCATTGCTTTCCTCGACCGTCCACTAATCTTCCTGGCACTACTGGCCCTTCTCGATTCGGTCCAGATTCTTGCGTACTACCGGGATCACGTCCTGCACGCTGGTCCCGATCAGCTTTCCCACCGCACGCGACGAGATTGTCGCCCCGGAAATCGCATCGATCTCCCACGGGTTCTTTTTTGAGCCATGTTTCACAACCGTCACCGGGTGCGCTGGTTTGCCATCCACGATCGTCGCGTCCAAGTCTTTGAAGTTGCTCAGAAAATCGGGATCGCTGCGTGCGCGATCGCCAAGTCCGGGCGTCTCGCGCATATCCACTACCTTGAATCCAGTAATCGCCTGTTTTTCGGGCGAATACGCGTACATGGCCTGAATCAGGTCGGCGTATCCACGCGCGCTTGATTCGATCACCACGCCCATAAACTTTCCCGATCCGTCGTAGCCTGCGAACAGACGCTGACCTGTTCCTTCCAGACCGGCCAAAATCTTCAGCTCGCCGTTCGGCTCCACGCCGTAGATGATTTGTTTCTGAATGCCCGGCAGGAGTTCAGCGACCGAATCGCGCATGATGGTCTCCTGATTTTGGCGTATCCTCGCGGAAGTCAGCAGATTCGTTCCGACAATCAGAATTCCGCAAATAAGCGATACCGCGCCAAGGAGGCGAACCATGCGCCCTCCGGGCGGCTGCGGTCGCGTTGGAGGAGCCACAAGGGTACTCATCGGGTTGCCGCCTCCTTTCCGAACATGCGTTTGCCCGCGCCGTAAGTTCGCGGCTGCGTCAGCCTGTCGATCAGCGGCGATAGCGCGTTACCCAGCAGAATGGCGTACATGACGCCTTCCGCCAAACCACCTTCGAAGCGGATCAGCACTGTAATGAGACCCATGAGCAGTCCGTAAATCCACATGCCGCGCGGCGTGACCGGAGATGCCACCGGATCGGTCGCCATGAACAGCGCGCCCAGCATCAGGCCTCCGGAGAACAGCACAAACAGGGGACTCGGATACTTGACGGGGTTCGAAAGATAATAGGCGCCACCTGTCAGCAACGCGCCCAGCAACATCGCCGCGGGGATCCGCCAGTCCATCATTTTCCGAACGATCAGATAACCACCGCCGAGCAGAATCAGCAATGCGGAAGTCTCGCCGCTCGATCCGGCGCGCGTACCAAGAAACAGCGACCAGGTATCGGTGGTCACGTGTTCGAACTTCTGCAACATGAGCGGAGTTGCGCCCGTGAAACCGTCCACGCGAACCTGCATCATCCAGTCTTTCAACGGCGCGGCCTTCAGAAACGGTATCGCCAGGGTCGTCGGAATGAATTCCGTAAATCGGTGTATCGCCTGAGCCGGCGTGTAACTCGTAATTGCGGATGGAAATGCGGCCTGGAGAAATGCCCGGCCCACCAGGGCGGGGTTGAACACGTTGAAGCCCAGCCCGCCAAAGAGCATCTTGCCCGGCGCAATCGCGATGAAGGCGCCAACCACTCCCATCCAGAGAGGCATCCCAGGAGGCAACGTGAGACCCAGCAATAAGCCCGTAATCGCGGCGCTGTAATCGCCGATCGAACTTTCTTTCTCGGCCAGCCCACAGCAGAGGCGCTCGATCAGCAGGCAGGCCGCCGTTGTCGTCGCAATCAGCACCCCTGCGCTGATGCCGAACAACCATACGGAGTAGAAACACATGGGCAGCAGTGCGTAGACCACGTTCCGCATGATCTGTTCCACGGAGCGGCCGGAATGCAGATGCGGCGCGGTCCGGACTTCAATCACCGTTGTTGCCGGTGCGGGACTCATGCGCGCGCCTTCCTTTCACGATTCATCTGTTTTGCAACGCGGAAATACTGCACCAGCGGAATGTGGGAGGGGCACACGTAACTGCAGCACGCGCACTCGAAGCAATCCATCAGATGGTACTCGGTCTCCATTTCTTCATAGCGGTCCTTTCGCGCGAGCAAACCCAGATGCGAAGGATTCAGGTGGATCGGGCAAACATCCACGCAGGCCGCACAGTGAATACATGGCCACATCCGCGAGTGCCCGTTCACTTCCTTATGCGTCAGCACCAGGATTCCGGTGACACCCTTGGTAATTGGAATGTCCAGCGACCCGACCGAGGGACCCATCATCGGTCCGCCCAGGATGACAGACGACACCTGATCGCTGCAATCCGCCTGTTCGAGCGCCCAGCGCAACGGCGTGCCTAACGCCACCAGATAGTTGCCTGGTTTGCGCACTCCTGGCCCCGTGACCGTCACCACGCGTTCGATCAAGCCCTGGCGCACTGGCAATAGCTGACCAATCTGCGCCAGTGTTGCCACGTTGAACACAGCGAGGCCGACATCGGCTGGCAGGCCACGTGTGGGAACCTCGCGGCCCAGCAACACCTTCACCAGCATCTTCTCCGCTCCCTGCGGATACTTCGCAGGCACGGCTTCTACCTTAATTTCACCGCTCCCGCGCGGCACGCCACGTCGCACGTCGTCCGCGTCGATGGCGTCTCTCAGCGCTTCTACCGCATCCATCTTGTTATCTTCCACGCCGATGACGGCCTTAGGGGCACCCAAAGCCCCCATCGCGATGCGGGTACCGTGGAGCACGGCGGCCGGATGTTCCAGCATCACGCGGTGGTCGGTTGTCAGATACGGCTCACATTCGCAGCCGTTCACGACGACCGTGTCGATCTTCTTCCCATCCGGCACCTTCAGTTTGACGTGCGTCGGGAACGCCGCGCCACCCAGGCCGACCACACCAGTGTTCTGCACTGCCTGCACAATCTCTTCCGGCGTCATCTGTTCGATATCCTGCGGCGCTCCGTAGAGAACTTCCTGGCTTGCGGCCTGATACGGAGTGATGTAAATCGCCATCGACAGGTCGCCGCGGGCTGTTGGCGCCAGCGCGATTTTCGTGACGCGCCCCGTAGCGGGAGCATGCATGGGAACGGAAACGAAACCACCCGCCTTGGCGATCGGTTCGCCGCGCACCACCTCCTGACCTTCCTGCACAATCGGGATCGCCGGAACGCCCGCGTGCTGAGACAGCGGCACTACGAGCATCGGCGCAAACGGCAGGCGCCGGATCGCCAGCCCGCTTGTCAGGTCCTTATGTTCCGGCACATGCAGCCCGCGGTCGAGGTGCTTGCCGGTAAAGAATTCCATCAATGCCATGGGTTTCGTTTCTCTTGCGGGCGGTTCATAGGTCAGTTGTACTTAGCCGCCCGTTTGATCAGTTTCTCGACGTCTTTTTCTTTGGGATCGAACGGTGTACCGGGATGGATTACCTGCGCCGTGCACTTTTCCGCCGCACGCACCAGATCCTTGTACGGACCGCCTTTGGCGTTCTTTACGAACGCGTGCCTGTGATCGTCGTACGCGAAGATTTTCGGATTAATTCCGATGCACTCGTCGCAGGACGTGCACTGCGCGGAATCGACCCAGGGGGCAGTGTAGTCCCCGCCGGAAGCTCCATTGCCAGCCACGGCGGGTAAGGACGCGGCAGGCGCCGCAGGCAACGCGGCCACAGCGCCGGGCAGAGCCAAGCCGGAACCGCCGCTGGCCAGGTCTCCGCTCGTCGCCATTTCCATCAGACGTGCCGCCAGATTCTGGGCAAACTCCGCGCGCACCTGATCGGCATCCGCCGATCCCACCTGCGCCCGCACACCCGCCAGCGACTTCAGCATGCGCCAGAAGTTCCGGCGGTCTTCGCAAGATTTCACCAGCGGTTCGGCAGGAATGACGCGGATCAGCTTGTTCTTTGCATTCACCGCCCATATAAAGGGAAACTTTCCATCCCTGTCGTCCGCTGTCAATTCCAGATATTCGTGCAGCGGGACCATATTGTCGTTCCATGCGTCGCGCGGCACAGTGCGGAACTGCTTGCGGAAACGACCTTCCGTAACCGCAAAGTCAGCGAAGGTCATTGGCAGAGTCATCCTGCTCTTTTGCCCCTGCTCATCCGTGTACTCGAGGGTATACTCCGGCCAATCGGTCTCGACGGAAGGATTGCCTTCGAGGTCGAAGCACTCTTCCGGCAGAATGCCCTTATCGGGGTTATACCGAATCAGCGGATAGGCACGGGATTCCACCGCCAGCTTGCTCTGGTGATCGGCCATATCATCCGCAATGCCCTGCTCCGGCATGCACGGGCTGTAGATATTGAACAGCGCCGGGCGTTTCGCGTTGATGCCTTCAATGAAACTCTCGATCAGATGCGTCGTGTTCGAAATGCTGCCCTGCGCAACGTAAGTGGTGCGATGCGCCATCGCCACGAGCGCAATCTCTTTGCGCACCTCCTCTTTTCCGTGGAAGGCCTTGCCATACTGCGCCATGTCGGAGACCTGGCCGGTGAAGCCCGACGTGCAGGCTTGTCCGCCAGTGTTGGAGTAAACCTGCGTATCCAGAATCAGAACCTTGATCGGCTTGCCCGACATCATCATGCGGGAAAGATTCTGGAAACCGATGTCGTACATTGCGCCGTCGCCACCGATTGAGACCACCGGCGGGCAAAGATGCAGTTCGTCATCGGTAAACTGCTTCCAGTCAAAGTAAGTGAAGAAGTCTTCGTGCTTCTGTTTGTTATAGCCGTTCAGTAGTTCGATCTCCGCCATGCGGACTGCCTTGAATCCATCGGCCATGTGCGCCATGTGTCCTTCAAACAGTCCCATCGCCATGGAGGGCGAATCCTGGAACAGATTATTGGCCCATGGGAACGGATACGGATTGAACGGATATGTAGATGCCCACACCGACGTGCAGCCGGTGGAGTTGATGATCCCCATGCTGGCGCGTCCATTGCTTCCTGTGCCCGAGACGTATTGCCAGCGCAGATGCTTCAGCTTCGTGAGCAGTTGCGTAACCCACCGCAGCCACTCGGCGTCGATGGTCCTGCCGCTTTGCCGTTCGTCCAGCGTGCCGGAGAAACTTGCCAGCGTAACGTCTTTGTCGTGCAGCTTCGTCAGCGCGTCTTCGATGCGGTGACTGTCACTCAGGTCCATCGTGTCGGCCAGTTTAAGGCGGACGTGCCGGTCCAGGCGCGCGATCAGCTCGTCAATCTTCTGCACCTGTTTCGCCACGCGGGGTTGCATGAGCGCTTCCACCGTCGCGGTAAAAAGGTGAACCACCGTCTTCTCGCCGCAGCCCAGGCAGGCACCGTCGCCGCCTACCATGCCGTTGTAGTTCTTCTTATCGAGCAGGAGCGTTTCGAGCGCGCCGATGCGTTCGTCGAGATTCTCAATGCGGATAAACTCGGCCGGGGTCGTTGGCAGACTCTGCCAGAATTCCCAATCTTTGCGCAGATTGGCCACTGTTTCCGGCGTCTGATCGACAGGCCGCAATGCGTCGTCTTTGCAAACCTTCACGCATTCCATGCAGCCCTTGCAGGTATACGGATTCACGGTGATCGAAAGCAGACCGCCAGAACCCTTCTGCTTCTTCTCACGAACCGACCAGTAGGGCTGCGTAACGCTCAGCTTGAAATCGCCCAGCGCTTCTTTGAACCAGGCAAACTCCTGATCGAGCGTGGCACGTTCCGTCGAATCGGCTTTGACACCGGCCTTCGCCTGTGCAATGGCGTCGTCGAGCAGTCGCTGTACATCCGCCTTTTCGCCGGCCGCTGCCAGGCTGTTGCGAAGCTTCTGTTCCACCGTTCGTACCGCGCGCGGCAATTGCGTTACAGCGTGACCGTCCCGCTGGACATTCTTCAGCGCCGTTTCAAGAATCGCGCTGACCGGATGGACAAGGCCCGGAATCGCCGTGTCCGGACAAACCGTATAGCAGGAGCCGCATGCCGTGCAATTTTCCGGAATCCAGGTTGGATGCTGGAAACGCACGCCCGTCATGTCCCGGAAGATGCCCGTTGCCGCCGGAATGAAACTCAGAGCCGCAAATGGATCGGCGAGATTGTCGTTGCCTTTGCCTGAAATATAGAAGCTGCCCGTCTGTTCCCAGAACCGGTGGATGTCGGTAGTCAGATCCGAACTGCCCAGACGCTGCTTCAGCATCATCGGAAGATCCACGGGCTTGCGAATCAACGCGCCCGCCGCTGCAATCCGCTTATCGGTTATCTCATGAATTTCGTCGAAGCCGCGACGCACAACGCGAATGTTGTCCTCGACGACTCGCGCGCCTTTGTTGCCGAACTTATGCTCCAGCTGCGACTTGATGGCTTCAAACAGCTGCTGCTCGCCCAGCTTCGCAGTCTTCATTACGGGCGAAGCCGCGAAAAAAGCACCCTGAAATGCGTTACCCTGCATTCTGAACTGCAGTTCCGGATCGGTCGCTTCTTCGCGGGCAATCTTAAATGCATCGAGATAGAACACGTGGATATTGTTGTCGATAATTATCTGCTGGAAGCGCTCTGGAATTTGCCTCCACACAGCGTCTGCCGTATCGAACGCGCTCTGCAAGATAAAGACGCCGCCCTTTTTGAGACCGGCCAGCGGATTGGAATGCTGAAACACGTTCGGATCCGGCGACAGGACCACATCGACATAGACGTAATCGCAATTGATCGGAATCGGTTCCGGCGCCGCTGAGAGGTAATAGGTGGTCGGCTGGCCCTTCTTTTCCGATCCGTATTTCGGATTCGCCTTGATGTGATAGCCGAGCAGGTCGAACAGGGTCACAGCCAGATTCTTGCCGGTCGTGATCGCACCCCAGCCACCGACAGAGTGCATCCGGACGGTGATACTGTCCTTCGGCAACAGATTCGGATTTTCGGAACCGTGAATCGCCAGATCCTTCACGCCGCGATAGGAATCCGCTACCTGAATCTGATGTATTTCTTGTTTCGGCGTGAACGGTTTGTCGTGAATGAAGTCGATGGAGAGATAGAAGAATCTCTTGTGCCCGCCTTTCGGCAGCATGTTTTCGATGGCGCCAATGATGCCTTCCGGCTGGAGATCACGACTGCCGAGTCCGTATGAACCGGAATAGATCGGGGGCACGTCGCCTGGCCTGCTGTAGATGGCGTGTTCGGGAAAAGGAACGGAACCATTGGCGAATGCGCCGTTTTCGACGCAGCGGCTAATGGTGGAGCGGAACTCGCGCGCCAGCGGAAGATCCGCCGCCAGCGGCTGGTCCACGCGCTCCAGAATCGCTACGCCCTTACGGCCCTTCAAAAGCGCGCCAAGCAGGTCGCCTGGGAATGGCCGGAACATCGTCAGGTTGATCACGCCGACCTTGATCTTGCGCGTGGCCCGCAGGTAATCCGCAACCGCTTCGGCCGTCACGATCATACTGCCCTGCCCTGCAATCACGTATTCGGCGTCTTCCATTTTGTAAGTGGAGACCCGCTTATAGCGGCGCCCGGTCAGTGCATAGAACTCTTCCATCGCGTTGTTGGCGATGTCGGCGATGTGCGCAAAGAAGAACGGGCGCTGCGCGGCGACGCTTTGCATATACGCGTCCTGGTTCTGCACGGTCCCGATCATCACCGGGTTATCCACCGTCCAGAGTTCCGGAATTCTGCGCCGCTTATTGCCGAACAGAATTCGCTGTGCCGGCGTCGGCGTATCGATAACGTCGTCCGGACGCCCCAGGTACCGGGCGATCAATTCGCGCTCCGGGACCATCATCGATTCGATGAGGTGAGTAGTGAGGAATCCATCCTGCGCGCAGATGCCGGGCGTCAGCGCCAGTTCCGCAATGCGATGCGAAATGATATTCAGATCGCAGGCCTCCTGGCCGCTCTTCCCCATCACCTGAAAAAACCCTGTGTCGTCGATGCAGTGATAATCGTCGTGCCCCGCATGAACGTTGAGCGTGGACTTCGTCATCGCCCGGCAGCCCATGTTGAGCACGTACGTGAGACGCTTGCCGACCGCCGCGTAGAGCGATTCGTGCATGTACGCAATGCCCTGGCCGGACGAGAAATTCGCCGCGCGCAATCCCGTCATCGAAAGCCCGGCAGTCACGGCCGCCGCGGCATGCTCGCCTTCCGGCTCAATGAAGATCAGCGGACGCCCGGAGATGTTGATGTGCCCCTTGGCGGACTCTTCGGCCCAATACTCGCCCATCTGCGTGGATGGCGTGATCGGATATGCGCCCGCGGCGTCGGTAGACTCCCGCTCGCACATAATGACGGCCGTGTTGCCGTCCACTGCCTGCCGGATTCCGGGGTAACGGAATTCACGTTGTGTGCTCATGCTATCTGTTCACCTCGACCTTTCGGTCACCTGTATTTCGGTCTGCCGCCGCTGTCGCGGGAAGATCTGCAAGTTCCACCGGGCGGGGGGATTTGCGCGTGATCTTCTTCGCATCCAGCCCCTTTACCGGTCCCTGCTTTTCATCGATCCAGAAAATCGCGCCAGTCGGACACCTTTGAATCGGCGCGGCCGTCGCCTTACTATTCCCTGCATAATCCACCACTGCCAGGTTGTTGACGATGCTGATCAACCCGGCTGGCGCATCCGCGGCGCATCGTCCGCACGCCGTACAGGCGACGTCGCATTCGGCTTCCGCGATTTCACCGTTCAGCAAATTCCGGCAGGCAACCCAAAGCCTGTGACTTACCGGGTGCAACGAGAACAAGCTCTTCGGGCAGATCTCGACGCAGTCTCCGCACGCCGTGCACTTGCTTTCGGTCACGACCGGCAGGCCGTTGCCGTCCATATCGATGGCATGGAAATCGCAGACTCGTTCGCAATCCCCAAGTCCCAGACAACCCCAACTACAGCCCTTGCCTCCGCCTGAAACTAATGCCGCGGCGCGACACGATTCGAGACCAGCATAATGGGCCTGTTGCAAAGCGACATTCCTCCCACCCGCGCATGCCAGACGCGCCACGCGCTTCTCATGCGACCCCGCATCTACCTGGAGAAACAATGCGATCTTCGCGATTCCCGTCGGGCTATTGACCGTGCAGCGACCGGGCTCAATCTCGCCCTTTACGGCCTTCTCGGCAAAAGCGCGACACCCCGGGCATCCACACGCTCCGCAATTGGCAAGTGGCAGCATCTGCTCTACTTCGTCAATGCGCGGGTCTTCCCATACGTACAATTTCTTGTCGGCAATGGCGAGCACGATGGCCAGAATTACACCGAGTCCGCCCATCAGAGCGGCGGCAATCAGAAACTCAGTTAACATTTCCCGGACCCTCGTCGCTGTTGTGGACGCTCACGCCGGAAAGTGCGCCATTCCGCGCAGTCCGCTGCGTGGAAATCATCAGCAATCTCCAGAATCTTCGTTCCCGGCGTTCGATTGGCGTGCAAGTCATCATCGCGAAGGCAGATGAAGCAAGCATCAGGCCATTCCGACTGGCCGTCCGTTTGCTCTCCACTGGAGCGAGTCCGCATATGAATATTCCGTGGCGCCGAACGATTCTCTCTACCGCAGTGGTCTGTGGCCTGGTCGCGTTGCGTTTGGCTTCTGGTACGGCCCACGTTCCCGAGCCTTCGGGAACAATCAAGGTGCAGCGCTCTTTGATGGGAACGATTTGGAACATAGAAGTCGTCGATCACGGTCATCCCGACCTGGCGCGAAAGGCTATTGACAGCGCGTACGCGGAACTGGCGCGAATCGACAATTTGATGAGTGAGTGGAAGCCCGAATCGCCGATCTCGCAACTGGACGCGGCGGCCGGCGAGCACGCGGTAGAGGTGCCTGCCGAGTTGCGCGAGATCCTGGAGCGCAGTATCCGCTACAGCGGAATCACCGAGGGCACGTTTGACGTGACGTGGCGGGGCATGGGGAACATCTGGCACTTCGACGACGCCTTCGCCGTCCCGTCAGCGGCAGCCGTTGCCAAAGCAAGAAAGAACATCGATTACCGCAAGATTCATATCGACGGCAACAGCGTTTATCTTCCGGCGGGAACGAACATCGGCCTGGGCGGTATCGGGAAGGGTTATGCAATCGACCGCGCGGCGGATGTGATCAAACACGCTGGCTTCCCCGATTCCATGGTGGATGGTGGCGGCGATGTTTTGGTGAGCGGAACGAAGAACGGAGAGCCGTGGCATCTGGGCATTCAGGACCCGCGCAAGGAACGCGGTGAGATCTTGGGGGTGGCCAGTGTCTCAAATATGGCGCTGGTGACTTCGGGCGATTACGAGCGTTTCCGCATCGTGAACGGCGTACGTTATCACCACATCATCGACCCACGTACCGGCTGGCCTGCCACGGCATCGATCTCGGTCAGTGTGATGGCGAAGACTGCGGAGGAAGGTGTGGTGCTGGGCAAAGGCGTCTTCATGCTGGGGCCGGAGAAAGGTTTGGCGCTGGCGCGACAGCAGGGTATAGAGGCGATGGTGGTGGATCCACAGCAGAAGCAGTACTTCACGGATGGTTTTCGGGAGATTTACGAATCGCGATAGGCGTGTAGTTCGGGCCTGGTTGAAGGCTACTCCTGAGCACGTCGACCATCGTTTACATTTCGGGCAGCGGTCTCGTAAGGCAATGCATCCCGACGGGAATTACGACGGAAGTCAGGCATGCCGTGAAGAACCTGCGGTCCGGATGAGCACCGTGATAGTCACCAGGCAGATCACGACATATGCGGTTAACCCAGCATCGTAGCCTGTTGGCGGCGGTTTGACAAATTTCATCCGGAAGACGCTCTGCTCACCGGACATTCCGAGCACGGTATGCAGAACTGTATTTCCGACGACGTGCATCCCAACCGCGGTCCAGAGCGAGCTGGTTTTGATGAAAATCAGACCTAGTATCCACGAAAAGAGCGTGGTCGTGCAAATCATTTTCAGTGCTACGATTCCGGAGAGGCCTGGGAGATGAAACAGGCCGAACAGCAGGCTGACGATAAGAAGTGCGCGGCCAGAGGCGAGCGATCTTCGCAGAATGAGAAGCAGATATCCGCGGAACATCAGCTCTTCGGTGAAGTTACTTCCGAAGTATTCGGCAAAGCGCCACGCAACATCCCCGTCAGTCAGCGTTCCCGGCTCCCAGTGAAACGGAGTGAGCAACCACAGGGATCCGGCAATCAGGCCGACGAAAATGATCGAAATGAGGCCGCCAGCCAGGAACCACGGCGATTGGTGCAGACTCAGTCCGAGAGAGTTGCCGGAGAGCCCGTCTTTCACCAGAGACGTCCGATTGAGCCAGAAAAGCGCCAAGGTAGTCGCGATTCCCATCAGAATTCGCGCGCAATTCTGGAATGGCTGGTACGCGGGAAAGGCCAGCCATCCCGCTACAAACAGCAATCGCAGCACGGTGGCGCCCGCGAGAAAGACTGCGAGGGAACGAAACTGAAGGGGCGCCCGAGTCAATTGTCGAGTCTACCAACTGGAAAACCAGCTTCGCGAAAGACTGTTTCTCTGAGTTCCTTCCGAACGCACCCCGCATACTTCCGACTTTTGCCTGCCACCGCCGCTTGTTACTCTGGTTGGAGTTGCTCCTCCGTTTTTCAATCCCCGCCGTGATGGGTCTCGCCCTGCTGGCATCCGTTCCCTGTGCCTGGTGCGCCGACACTATTGCGGTACTGCCGTTGTTCAATATCAATTCGGCCATCGCGCCCGATCTCGACTGGATCGGCGAAAGCGCAGCGGCGACCATCCACGGAGCACTCAATTCCTATGGGTTACTGGCGCTCTCGCGCGAGGACCGCGTCGAAGTCTACCGGCGCCTCGGCGTAAAAGCGGAGGTGCTGCTGACGCGCGCGACGGTGATGAAAATCGGCCAGACGCTGGATGCGGGGCAAGTTGTATTCGGCGATTACACGGTTGACCCAGCCGCTGGATCCGTGGCGGGCACCAAGCCCAATATCCGCCTTGTCGTCCACGTGATGGATTTACGAAAGCTCAAAGAAGCACAATCGTTCGAACAATATGGCCCGTTGGACAACCTGAGTCAGATGGAAATGACGCTGGCGTGGCAGGTACTGCATCAGGTGGCGCCGTCGTCCGGCATCACGGAGGATGTTTTCCTGCGCGACCGGCCAGCCATCCGCGTGGATGCGATGGAGAGTTACGTTCGCGGACTCCTTGCCGCCAATATCGACCAGAAGACCAAGTTCTTCCAGCAGGCCGCGCGACTGGATGACCGCTTCTCGCAGCCAAATTACGAACTTGGCCACATGCTGTTCGCGAAAAAGGACTATCGCGGCGCCGCCACATGGCTGCTGAAAGTCACACGCGCCGACTCGCATTATATGGAAGCGTCCTTCCAATTGGGAATCTGCCGCTACTACGACGGCGATTACGAGGCGGCGATCCGCCTCTTTAGGATGGTGAGCGAGGAAGTGCCGCTCAATGAAGTCCTCAACAATCTGGCGGCTGCTTTGTCAAGGAAGAACGACGCCTCGGCGGCAGCGGGGTTTTTGAAGGCGCTAGAAGGCGACGAAGGCGATCCGGACTACTGGTTCAACTACGGCTACGCGCTGTGGAAACTAGGGCAGTATTCGAAGGCGGCGGACCAGTTCCGCGCCGTGCTCCAGCGTTCGCCTGACGACCAGGAGGCGACGAGTTTCCTCGGTCGGTCGCTGCACGGAGATCCGTATCGCGTCGGTGACCCAAGAACCGATGGCCGCGAGCGGATCAAGACATTATTTGAAGATTCAGCCTATCGTCAACTACAGGCTGAACTCAAGAAATAGAGAGATAGCGAATGAGCACTATGCCGAACACAGATGGAGTTGTGATTGACGCTCCGGTTTCCCCTGAATATGCGCAGATCCTGACGCCCGAAGCGATCGCCTTTGTGGTGGCGCTGCAGCGGAAGTTCAATGCGCGGCGCCTGGAGTTGCTTCATAAGCGCGCCGAGCGTCAGGTTCGAATCGACGCCGGCGAACGCCCGGCTTTCTTGCCCGAAACGGCCCATATTCGTAATGGCGACTGGACCGTTGCGCCGATTCCTGCGGATCTGACGGACCGCCGCACGGAGATTACCGGCCCTGTTGATCGCAAGATGATCATCAATGCGCTGAATTGCGGCGCGAAGATGTTCATGGCGGACCTGGAAGATTCAAACTCGCCCACCTGGGATAACATTGTGGGCGGCCAGATCAATCTGCGGGATGCCGTCCGCGGCGATATTTCGCTGACCAGCCCCGAAGGCAAGAGCTACAAACTCAACAAACAGACCGCAGTGCTGCTGGTTCGTCCGCGCGGCTGGCACCTTTTGGAGCGGCACTTTCTGGTGGATGGCGAACAGGTCTCGGGTTCGTTGTTCGATTTCGGCCTGTATTTCTTCCATAATGCGAAGGCCTTAATGGCGAAGGGCTCGGGCCCTTACTTCTATCTGCCCAAGATGCAGAGCCATCTGGAAGCGCGCCTGTGGAACGACGTATTTTTGTTCGGCCAGGAATACATTAGCATTCCGCGCGGAACGATTCGCGCTACAGTGCTGATCGAGACCATCCTTGCAGCTTTCGAGATGGACGAGATCCTCTATGAGCTGAAGGAACACTCGGCCGGCCTGAATTGCGGGCGCTGGGATTACATCTTCAGCTTCATCAAGGTCTTCCGCAATCATGCGTCGATGATGCTGCCAGACCGTTCGCAGGTCACCATGGACCGCGCATTTCTGAAGAGCTACGTAGAGCTGCTCATTCAAACCTGCCATAAGCGCGGGATACACGCGATGGGCGGTATGGCGGCGCAGATTCCGATCAAGAACGATCCCGCGGCGAATGACGCGGCGCTGGAGCGGGTGCGGCAGGACAAGTTGCGCGAAGTAAAGGCTGGTCATGACGGCACATGGCTGGCGCATCCTGGCCTGATTCCGGTGGCAAATGCCGTCTTCGACGAGTACATGAAGACGCCCAATCAGATTCACGTCAAGCGCGAGGACGTGCACGTGATCGCGGAAGATCTGCTGAAAGTGCATGAAGGCCAGATCACCGAGCAAGGGCTGCGGCTCAACGTGGATGTGGGGATTCAGTACATTGAGTCGTGGCTGCGCGGCAATGGGTGCGTGCCAATCTACAACCTGATGGAAGATGCGGCAACGGCGGAAATTTCGCGCACGCAAGTCTGGCAATGGCTGCGACACGGCGCAAAACTCAATGACGGTCGGAAGATCACGCCAGACATCGTGCGTGAAATTGTGGCGTCCATGCTGCAGCGTCCCGGCTGGGAAGGCGGACAGTTCCCGAGGGCGGCTGAATTGTTCCAAGAGTTGTCGCTGAGCAGTGAACTCAAAGAGTTCCTGACGCTCGAAGCGTATCGATATCTTTAGAGCGCCGAATCGGCTACGCGGCGTGGGTGCGGATCCATTCCGCTTCCCACTTGCGGATCGCGGCGTCGTATTCTTCGATCTCGCGAGGCGTAACGGTCAGGTATTCCTTGTCCATATCCTCGCCGTTTTCGGTCACCTGACGGAGTTTGCAGGCGGCGACACGGGAGCACCAGGTATCCGTGATCACACGGCCGCTGCGCTTTGAGAACGCCAAAATCTCAGGGTGCGACAGAACCACGACCTTCTTGGCTTGCTCGTCACCGCTTTCAATCATGAAACAGACGTCGACCGAATCGCTGTGGCGGATTGAGATACCGCCCTGCAGATACTTGAAGCGCGCGTGCCAGGTGCGGCCAAACGGGTCCGGGCCCAGTTGGAAATCACGGAAGTTTTCCATCGAATTCATTTTAGCCTGTGGGGCTGTCTGACTCCGGGCCAGGCTCCGGAGCGGGACCGTGGGCGATCAAAAGGTAGCACTTGTGTAGTCTGGTAATAGCGGACGCGGACCGGCGCCGCGCCGGAGGCCTTGCCCGCGCAATCAAGATAACGATGGCATACGAGAAAGAACTTAAGATTGGCGCGGACATCGCGCGTGAAGCCGGCATCCTGGCCCTGAAGATCCGCGAAGGCACGCTGGGGATCGAGATCAAGGCTGATGAATCGCCGGTGACGGTCGCCGACAAAGCCTGCGAGAAGCTCATTGTTCAAGGACTCTCCGCGGCATTCCCGGAAGACGGCCTGCTGGGGGAAGAAGGCGCCGTGCGTGAGTCGAAGAACGGCCGCCGCTGGATCATCGATCCTATTGATGGCACTCGGGATTTCATACGGGGCACGCGCGCGTGGACTATGCTGATCGGCCTCGAAGAAAACGGCAAAATTGTCGCTGGACACGAGTATTTCCCAGCCACTGGCGAGATGTTTTCCGCCGCGAAGGGCGAGGGCGCGTGGTGGGACGGAAAGCGCATCCAGGCTTCAAAGATCACGAAGAAGAGCCAGGCGCTGCTTTGCTGCAACGGCATCGGCTTCATGCACCGTTATCCGTTTAAATCAGACTTCCTCGACTGGATATCAGAGTTCTGGACCGTCCGCAGCACCGGCGGCTGCCTGGACGCGATGCTGGTAGCCTCTGGGCGGGCGGACGTCTGGATTGAGGCGCAGGCCGCGCCTTGGGATCTGGCGCCGCTCAAGATCATTGCCGAAGAAGCTGGCTGCGTGACGTTCGACTTCACAGGCAAAGACACCATTTACGGCGGTAATTTCGTGATTACCGTGCCAGCACTAGCCGACGAAGTGCTACAGTTCGTCTCACGCCAAAAGTAGCTCAGACGCGCGGTACGTGCCGTTCCGATTCGCGGTGCGCGGCCTGGGCCAGTTCAAAGGCCTTGGTAGCGTGCTCCAGCGCAATTCTGGATGTTTCGTGACCGCTCGCATGATCGCCCTTGCCGTGTTGTTCAGCCGCCGCTAAGTGAGCGTGTGCCGCTATCTTGTGCATTTCGACAACTTTTTGATTCGAATCGTTCATGGTTCCGGCCTCACCCCGTTTGATGCACGCGGAGGGCCATCATCTCGCCGCAGGCGGTTCCCGGTCAGTGGGGATTCCTGCCAGTCTGCGATAGAACGCAACAGCGCGATTAATCGCAGACGCGTCGTTTGCTGTCACGAGGCTACTGGCGTTTAGCCCCGTGCGAACGAAACTGTAGAAGCGCCAAACGTCGTCAGACTCGCGATCCAGAAAATAGGCCGACTGCATCTCTCCAGGGTGAAATACGGGCAGAAAAAGGTATCGCATGGTGCTGACGTTCTCAACATCAAAGACGATCCGGTCCGCGGAGACCACAGAGAAATGGAGACGGAAGACACCCTTGCCCGTAAGGTTATCGACCTGTTCGAAGTACAGAGAATTGCCCGTCGTCATCTCGGATACCCCGAAGCTATTGCGGGGACGGCCAGCCTGCATGCTGGTGAGGGCATATGCGTCCGGAATCAGCGTTTGCCATTGCTGGTGGGTGGTTGACCAGTACCGCATGCCCGACAACTCTGAAATCGCGCCTATGTGACGGAGCAAGCCCTCCCCCCCTGCCGAGTATCGGAAACGGGCAACCGTGCTCACAAGCGTTGTAAAACCTTCCGCTGTCCACCCCGTACAAGTGGGAGGCTTCCAGGTTCGGCCGATTTCGGCACGGCTCCAGAGTTTCGACACGGCCGGGCTATCCGGCGCGGGGTAGGCTGGGACAGGCTCATTTCCGCATGGCGGCACGGGTCGGGTTTGTGGGTAACCCGCGACAGGCGACAACGACGCAGCCAAGACCAGTAGCCCAAACCGGCCCCAACTCCGTTCTCTTCCAAACGTGCCATTCGGTGCCATATTGTTATTGTGACCGGGAATTGAGACAAAGGATACCTATGAAGAAAATCAACCCTGAAGACTTTCGCGTCCGTCCAGCCCAAAAGGTCGATCTGGACAAATGGCCGACAGTCGCAAAACCCGTCTATCATTCGCAGGAGGAGTATCAGGGCGCTCTGGCAAACCATATCCGCGAATTAAGTGAGCTGCAGGATCTTTTGTACGCGTCCAACGGCTATTCCCTGCTGCTAATTTTTCAGGCCATGGATGCGGCAGGCAAGGACAGCATGATCAAACATGTGATGTCTGGCATCAATCCGCAAGGTTGCCAGGTCTACAGCTTCAAACATCCCGGCGCCGAAGAGCTTGCTCACGACTTCCTGTGGAACGCCACGCGGAAGCTGCCGGAACGCGGCAAGATCGGTATCTTCAATCGGTCCTATTACGAAGAAGTGCTGATCGTGCGGGTGCATCCTGAAATACTGAAAGCCCAACGGATACCGGTCGATCTGGTTGACGCCGACACGATTTGGCGAAATCGCTTCCGCTCCATCGTCAACCTGGAGAAACATCTTCATCACAGCGGCACGCGCATCATCAAGTTCTTCCTTCATCTTTCAAAGGAAGAGCAGCGAAAGCGATTTCTCAAACGGATCGACGAGCCGGAAAAGAACTGGAAATTCAGTCTGGCCGATATTGAGGAGCGGAAATATTGGGCTGAATATATGAAGGCCTACGAAGCCTGCCTGTCGGCCACGAGCACGAAAATTGCGCCGTGGTACGTAGTGCCGGCCGATGACAAGGCGAACGCCCGCCTGATTGTGTCGCGCGTGATTTTGAATTCGTTCGAGGAATTGGGTCTGAAGTACCCGAAATCAACGGCTGCACGGCAACGGGAGTTGTTGGCCATTCGCCGTCGTTTGACGAAACAGCAGTAATATACTGAAGGGCGA
Source organism: uncultured Acidobacteriia bacterium (assembly GCA_903825445.1). Lineage (GTDB taxonomy): Bacteria > Acidobacteriota > Terriglobia > Bryobacterales > Bryobacteraceae > BOG-234. The sequence continues at coordinate 3,121 of CAIKAS010000053.1, read as the reverse complement.
AAAGTTGACCCAAGGAGTTCGCCCCATGTTGAAGAGAGTACTCTCCGGCTCTGTAGCCGCCGTTTTTATCTTGTTCGGAATCGGTTCGGCTCCCGCACAGCCGCCAGCGGCAGGCGGAAGCGGCCGGGGAGGCAGAGGCCCCCAGGCTCCTCCCATCGTGTCACCCGAGGTTTCCGCTGACCGGCATATCACGTTTCGGATCAATGCTCCCAACGCTCAGAATGTGCGCGTAACAGGCGGTGATATCCCTAACAACGGTCAGGGCGCGGTGGCGACTAAGGGCGCGAATGGTGTTTGGGAAGCGACGGTCGGACCGCTGGAACCCGGCGCTTACCGGTACAACTTCAACGTAGATGGCATCAGCGTAGTCGATCCGCGTAATGCGGCAATCAGCGAATCGCTCTCCAACGTTTCCAGCCTGGTAGTGGTGCCTGGATCGGACAATTTCGATACGAAAGATGTCCCGCACGGCGCCGTAGCGTCGGTGACTTACTATTCGACGGCGCTGAAGAAGTTCCGGCGCATGCATGTCTATACGCCGCCCGGCTACGAGAACGGCAAAGACAAGTACCCGGTGTTCTACCTCCTGCACGGGGCTGGCGACAACGACGACGCCTGGACCTCCGTCGGGCGGGCCGGCTTTATTTTCGACAATTTAATCGCGGCAAAGAAAGCCAAGCCGATGATCGTCATCATGCCGGCTGGTCATACACAGAATTCGATGGGCGGACGCGGAGCGGGCGCGGCGGCGGTTCCCGGTGCTCCGGCGCCGCCGGACGAATTTACCCAGGACTTCCTGACCGATCTGATGCCGTATGCGGAGAGCCACTACCGCATCATTACGGATCGCGCGCATCGGGCGATCGCCGGCTTGTCCATGGGCGGGAGTCAAACATTGAACATCGCGATTCCGCATTTGGATAAATTTTCTTACATCGGCGTCTTCAGTTCAGGACTGCTTGGGTCATTCGGCGGCGGACGCGGCGGCGCTGCTCCTGCCCCGGACCTTTCTGCCGGACCGACTCCATGGGAGACACAACATCTGGCAGAACTGGACAATGCCGCGTGGAAGAAAGGCCTGAAGCTGGTCTGGTTTAGTACCGGTAAAGACGATACGCTCATTACGACCAGCCGCGCGACAGTCGAAGTACTGAATAAACATGGCTTCAATGCCAGCTTCCGGGATAGTCCAGGCGCGCATACATGGCTCAACTGGCGGAACTATCTGGTGGAGTTCACACCGCAACTGTTCCAGTAGACAAATCAATCGAAAAAAAGGGCAATGATTTATTCCTAATCTCCGCGAAAGAAGGCAGCCCCGTGTTAACATGGCTGCCAGTTGCCCGGGTGGAGAGTTTAGTGACCGTTGAGCTCACTAAACGACCCCGTGCAGACCTTCCTTCCGCGCGGAGATACCCATGAAATACCTGTTTTTCCGGACAATGGCGTCCGGTGTTGTCCTCTTCTTTGGGCTTGGTGTCATTGCAAGCGGCGCCCTGCGATCGTCAGGAACCGTGGATCAGATGGAGATTATTACCTTGCCGCTCACTGACGCGCCGGAAACGGCGGCGACAGGCCTGCTGCTTATGACATTAGGTGCAGGCGGTGGCTGGCTACGCAGGCGGAACCGGAAGCGTCGACAGTAGGAGCAAGCCACGAAGCGCAGGAGAACCCGCGGATTCGCTATTTCTTCAGCGGTATGTACCAATCGGGGTACTCATATGCTGCGATTTCCGCCAACATCTCGGCCTCCATGGCCGGGTTCCGCTGCCCGTCCGCAGTCGAGATCAGCTCTTTAGGGATAAAAAGAATGACGGGAAGGATCATGGCATAAACTGCCGTCGTCGCAATGACGCAATAAAGAAAACCGTTCGCAGGACTGCTGTTGTACAGGTTGGCCCCCAGGAGATCGCCGCCGCGTTGGGCGAGCATGACGCCTGCGGCCACAAGCATCATGAGAGTGCCATGTAGGCCGGGGGGACAGGCCCTGACGGCCAGATCGAAATAGGCGGCTGTGGCCATACCGCCCATCAGTCCCATTGGGACGGCAAGAATCAGAGCCTGACTGGCGGTATGAACGAACGCCAGCGGGACCATTTGCGGAACGGCGACCAGGGTACTCCACCAGAGGAGTTTGCTTGGCGGAATCTTCTGACACAGATAGCCATAGAGCAGGTATGTCGGGATAAATGAGATGGCGAAGACTCCGAGAAAGTTGGAATACGCGTCATCGGAAGCATGGAGCCGGCTCGTCAGGAAGAACTGCACAGGTGTATTGAGGCCGGGATTGAACCACCACAGGAAACTGATCAGGACTGCTGGATAGATGGCGCGGTGGTTTAGCAAACGGCGGATATCGCCACGGAAATCCGCGCCCATGGCCTGGGGTTTGTCATATGCATGACCGAACACGGCCGTTGGCTGCCAAAGGCCAAAACCGGCAATCACCAGCATGAGTACTGCCATCAGGGAAAATGTCTGCGAGGGTGAGAGGCTTTCGCTGATAGCTCCGGAAAGCAGAGCGGCAGCGATAAGTGAGAGCTGGAAGACGGAACTCGAAAGCGTGCTCAGCCGTCCTGGCATGAGGGCTTCCTGTCCAATCAGAGCTATCAGTCCCTGGTACGCCGCCTGGACGAAACGGAAGGTCGCCATTGCCATGAACATGCCGACGAGGAGCGTTCGATAGGAGATCGGCGTGACGGCCATCCAGACAAAAACAGCGGCTGTGAGAGGGGCGAACAGCAAAAAGTAGCCGCGATCGCGCCAGCCGAGTGGATTCCATAGATCGCGGACCAGGCCAAACAGAAACGCTACATACAACGGTATGCCGGTCAGGAGACGGAAAAGGGAAACCTCCGGCGCAGTAGCATGCAACCGGTTCTTAAGCATGTAGGTGGTCGGAATATCGAGGATGTATTCCGGGGCAAGCAGGTACGCCAGCAGCGTCAAAAAGCTGAAATAAATATAGATAGGTCGAGTGCGCGGCCTTGGATTCCGGATTGTGGACATCGGACTTGAGTGAGTTTACCATTGAGCGTGAACGCAACGGAATAGGGTGATAAAGTGATTTCTTGCCCGGTATGGAAGCGGGTCTCGCCATCCGACCTTTTGGCGGGAAAAG
>CAIKAS010000052.1 GCA_903825445.1 uncultured Acidobacteriia bacterium | reverse complement strand
GACGTTGACGTTGTAAGTCAGCGGCAGACCACTGGCGTTGATCGACACCACGTTAGGCGTGCTGTTCAGATCCACGTTGGTTCCCGTGGTGAAGCTGAATGTGTAGGTACCAACCATCGTATTGCCGGCAACGTCCTGGACTCCCGTCAAAGTCGCGGTGTACGTCGTATTTGGCAACAGCAGACTGGATGGCGTCAGGCGAACAGTGGAATCACCCCACTGGAGGGAAACCGTGGACGGCACCGGATTGCCTCCCTGCGTGAGAGTGACGTTCGTCAGGGTAGTGCCACTGACGGCCTCACTGAATTCGGCTTCAATGAGGGCGTTGAGCGGGACACCGGACGCCGTGTTGGCCGGCGAACTGTAGACGACAGTCGGCGGTGTGGTGGCCGTTCCGGACGCCGTGTTGAAGCCCACTGAGTAGCCGGTTTGCGCGTTGCCGTTGAGGTCAGTGGCGCCACGGGCATACAGGGCATAACTGATGGACGGTGTCATGTTGACCGCTGGCACGAAACTGACCGTCAGGCCGTCTGGACTCAATGTAACTGTGGAGGCGACGCAGCCGGTGTTGTTGTCGTACAGGTAGAAGTAACCGCAGACGTTGGCTACGGTGTTGGCATCGAGCGGCTTGCTGAAGACCAGAGTGAACGTCGAATTCACCGGCACCGCGGGCGTGTTGTTGTTAATAGTGCTGTACACGACATATGGTGCGGAGAAGTCGGCTCCCGCTCCGGTCTGGAATGTAATCGTCGACCCGGCAAAAACGTTCGCCGAAGTATCGCTGATGCCGTTAATACCGCCGGTCAGGGTCAATGTCAGAGTTGAGTTGACCGGCAGCGGAGCGTACGGCGTCAGCGTGACTGTGGTGTAGGAAGATCCGCTGAAGCTCATAAAGTACGGAATGGGTGTTCCACCATTCATGAGCGACACTGTTTGTGTATTGATCGTGTTCGTGTCCATCAATTCATTGAAGCTGAATCGTATGGTGGCGTTATCACCCACAGCGGTGGCGCCGTTGGTCGGGGCGACCGAGGTGAGAGTCGGTGTCGTATTGTTGGGCGCGTTGCTGCCGGAGTTCAGATAGAAATACCAGGTGTTGTCGGCACTTCCGGCAATCGGGAGCCCGCCGGAATCTGTGATCGAGTTCTCATAGTGCACCCGGTAGTACGGGCCGCCGACCGTGGACAGCGGAGCACTCGGGGTGAACCGAATTGTCGTATTGTTGTTCAGGAACGTGAACGCCCCCGATATCTTCGGCAGATCGTCGGTCTCGAGGACGTAAAAGCTGTTGTTGGTCACTGTGCTCGTATTCAGCGGCTTGCTGAACTGCATTTCGATCACAGTGTTAGTGGGGGCGTTTGACGATTGGTTGGATGGCGTGTAGGAGACGACCGTCGCCGGCGTGGACGTCAGGTTGGCCACCGTGCTGAAAGAAGCCGAGTAGTAATTCACATAGTTACCGCTCGTGTCCTGAGCGCCGCTAAAGAAGATCTGTATATAGGCGCTGTTGAGGAAACCGGGACCGGTCCACAGCGCGGACCTCCCATCCGGAGCCACGGAGACGCTCCCTGTGACGAGTACGCCATTCTGCGATACGAACAGGGCACCCGGAACGGTACCCGCATTCATAGGTGCACTGAAGTACAGCGTGATCGGCTGATTGACCGGCACGCCGCTGGACCCGTTCGACGGACGCATCATCGTTACTGTCGGCGATGCCGTAAGCGGCTGCGTCTGCGTGTTGAAAGTGGATGAATACGGACTCGCCAGACTATTACCGTCGATATCCTGCACGGTTGTGGCAACCGCTGCCGTGATCGTAGAACTGTACGGAAGCGTTGTCGTCAGAGTGACTGTACGATTATCTGACGAGATGCCGACGTTGGCATTCAGGTTGGTAAATCCGTTGTAAAGCGTAAAGCTGTGGTTATTAACCGTACCCGAGTTCAGCGCCTTCGTGAAGATCAGCGTGACCACGGCATTGGGGCCGACATTGGTGGTTCCCGCCGCTGGTGTGATGGAAAGAACCGACGGAGGTGTCGTATCCGGCGTGCTCGCCGTGGTGAAGGTGGCGTTGTAGATGTAGCTCAGCGTATTGCCCGCCAGATCATACAGGTAGTTGGCGCCGCAGCAGGGATAACCCACGTAAAGCGACATCACTGTGGACGGCGGCATGGGGCTGGTCGGCGTAAACGTCAGCGTGGAGCCGCCATTGCCGATAACGGTCGTACCAGGCAATTGCTCATTGCCGTTGTTATTCGGACGCAGCAGGAAGATCAGATTTCCAGCTACCGAATTCGGATCTACTGGTTCGCTCAGGGTAACGGTGATAGAGGCGGTCGTTGCGACTCCCACAGAACCCGGTGCCGGGCTGGTGAGCGAAATGGTACCGCCGGAAGTGACATTGAACGTCGAGGTTGTAAACGAACTGGTGAACGCGGTAACGGTATTGCCGTTCACGTCTTTGAATCCTCCCACGTTCAGCTGGTACGTCGTGCTGGCGGCGAGGGTGCCACCCAGCGTGAGTGTCATGGTCTGGCCGCTGGAGGCGAGGGACACGCTGGAGCCGGCTGGCGCTGCGGGCGTCAGCGTCATCGAATTGATATTCACAGTTGTGGGATCGATTGGCGCGCTCAGCAGGACTTGAATCAGCGCGTTGATCGGTACTCCCGTCTGGCCGTTGGGCGGCGTGACGGAAGTTACGGTGGGCGCAGAATTGACTGCACCGGACGAGGTCGTAAAACACTCCCCATTCGGAGTCGTGTAATTGCCAGCCAGATCATATACATTGTAGGTCCGCCAGCAATAAGAAGTATTCGGCGAGAGTGCTGTCGGGTACGACAAAGTCTGCGTTTTCAGGTCGGCGCTGGTCGAGATTGTCACGCCGGGCATGCTCACGTCCGTGACCTGGTTCTGCAGATACACAACGCCATTGGAAAGGATCGGATTGATCGGTTCGTTGTACGTGAGGCGGATCACCGGGTTGGTTCCAGTGGTGACGCCGTTCTCCGGCTCGTAGTTGGTGACGACCGGTGGAACAAGGTCAACGCTGGCGCCAGTGGTGAAATTACTCACTGAACTGCCGGCCATGGTGTTACCGGCCGTATCCTTTACACCAGCAATAGTGAAGGTGAACGAAGAATTGGCCGCCAGTAGCGCGGTAGGCGCCAGGTTGACGATGGTGTTGCCGCCACTACCGGAGATCGTAAACGGCACGGGGTTGCCGCCCTGCTGGAGCGTGATCCCTCCGAGGCTGGTGAAATCGACAGGTCGGTCGAACTGCACGACCGGTTTGAAGTTAGTCGGAACCTGGAAGCCGGTCGGCGGCAGGGTGAACGTGACGACCGGACCACCCGAAGGGCCAACCAATGCCGTCGTGAAGGACCAATTGAAGGCGTTATTCATCTGGTTGCCATCCAGATCCTGCACGCTGTCGATGTAGATGTAGAAGTTGTGGTTCACGGGCAGATTAGAAACCGGCTGAAGCGTGACCTGAGTCCCGTCGGTGCTGAAGGTCATGTTGCTGGCTACATACTGTCCGAGGACGTTGTCGTACAAATAAACATTGCTGTTCAGCACTTCAGTCCGTGTGTCAATCGGTTTGCTGTAGGTCATCGTGAAAACTGACGTGACAGGGACGTTGCTTTGGCCGTTGGTGAAGTTGGCGCTGACCACGACCGGGCGGGTGAAGTCCGGCGTCGCGCCGGTGAAGAACACGGGGTTGAATGCAGCCATCGCGTTGCCTGCATAGTCCGTGATGCCCGAAGTGAAGCCGACAATGATGGTCGATGACGCAGGCAAGGCGGCCTGCGGCACGATGGTAAGGATTGTGCCAGAGCCATCGAAGCTGGCATTGTACGGGATCTGCGAGCCGCCCGAACTGAGGCTGAGCGAGGGCGAGTAGATTGTGAACGGGTCTATGGGCTCATTGAACTGGACGCGGATCGTCGAATTCGTGCCGATATTGGGAGCTCCATTAGTGGGCGCGATAGACGTCACCGATGGAGTTGTCGAGTTTACGGAGGCCGAGCCGTTCGTATAGAAATACCACGTGTTGTCCGCCGCGCCGGCGATTGCCAGACCGGTGGAGTCGGTAATTGTGTTCTCGTAATGCACACGGTAATACGGACCACCTGGCAGCGGTGCCGTCGGTGTGAACCGGATCACAGTATTGTTGTTCAGGAATGTGAAATTCCCGGTGACCGGCGTGCTGTCATACTCCGTCACGAAGAAACTGCCGGCTGTCACCGTGGCCGTGTTCAGCGGCTTGCTGAACTCCATTTCGATCACCGTGTTGCTTGTGTTGGTGTTCGAGTATTCAGAAGGCGTGAAGGCAACTACCGTTGCAGGAGTCGTGGTCAGGTTGGGGACGATCGAGAAACTGCTCTGGTAGCTCGTCAGCGGGTTGCCGCTGTTATCTGTGGCGGCGCTGGTGAAGAATGCAGTCACGTAACTTCCCGCCGTAAAGCCTCCTGTGGGCGTGAAGACAACGACCTGATTGTTGCTGCCATAGGTAACGGTGCCGTTGATCAGAACACCGTTTTGCGAAACCTGGATCGCGCCAGGCACAGTCGCGGTATTGAGCGGTTCGCTGATGAACCACGTGATAGAGGCGTTCGTCGGCACTCCGGTTGCGCCGGAAGACGGGTGTACCGCGGTAACGTTCGGCACTGTCGTTGTCGGTTGCGGCATGATCGTGAATGTGGAGACATACTGGGCGGCAAGATTATTGCCCGCCAGGTCGGTCACATTCGGGGTAATCACTACCGTGTATGTGGTGTTGTAAGACAGGTTCCCCAGGTTGAAGGTGAGACTGGTGGAATCGAACGACCGGTTAAAGTTGGTTGAGTAGAGCGCAGTGCCGACGTACATCGCCACATTCTGGCTGGAAAGCGTGTTCGGGTTCATCGGCTTGGAGAACGTGACCGTTACCGGGTTGTTCGGGCCGATTCCGGTCGCGCCGCTAGTCGGCATAACAGAGATCACCTGGGGTGGGGTAGTGTCGGTGCCCGTGGCAGTCGTGAAGCACTGGCTGTAGACCCAGCCGAAAGTATTGCCCGCGAGATCGCGGATATAGTTGGTGAATGGATACGCGCCGTAGCCGCAGTACTGATGGCTCGGTTCCAGCAACACGACGGGTGTGAACGTGACACTGTTCAGTGCGCCGTTCATCGTGATAACGCCATTGACGTACGTTCCCGCGGTGTTGTCGTACAGACGGATATTGCCGCCACCGTAGGTGTTAACGGTGGTCGGGTCGAAGGTCTTCGAGAAGTTGAAGATCACCTGAGTGTTCGTCGGAACATTCGTCGTTCCGCTGGAAGGAAGCATCGAGACGGTTCCGTTTGTTGTGTCTGGAGTTGCGGACGCACTTGTGGTGAAGGTGCTGCTGAATGGCGTCAGCGCATTGCCGTCCAAATCGGAGAATCCGGAGACGTTGATGGTATAGGTCTGGCTGGTGGCGAGGTTCGCCGCCGGCGTAAACGTCATGGTCGTGCTGCCTGTGGGCAGTGATACCGTGCCGGCGACTGCCGGGCTCAGTGTAATGGCGTTGTTCGTTACTGTTGTCGGATCGATCTGCTTGCTAAGCAGGACATAGACCGGGGCGTTCACAGGCACGCCAGTCTGGCCGTTCGGCGGCGAAACAAGGGTAACCACGGGCGCCGTGCTGTCAACTGTAGTGCCAGTGTAGAAGTAAACGTTCGGGTAACCCGAATAATGCTGCTCCTGGTCATACACAGGTCCGCACTGCCAGTAATAATACGTGGACGGACTCAGCGGGCCGGGCAGGTTCATAGTGTACGTCTTGCGGTCGGCGGAAACGGACATGCTGGTGCCGGAGACATAGAAGCCAACGTCGTTCTGGTAGAGATAGCACTGGCCCTGTGTGAAGCTGAGCGGGTTCATCGGCTGCGACCAGACCATTCGGATTGTCGGATTTTCACCCGTTGTACTGTTGCTGATCGGAGTGTAGGAGAGCAGCGTCGCACCTGTCGTAATGGCGCCTGCGCCCGTGCTGAAATTAATCGTTTGCGGATTGACCACCGGGTTGCCGACCGTGTCCGTCAGCGCCGCCGTAATATTCATCGAGTAGCTGGTACCGGCTGTGAATCCGCCGGCAGGTGTAAAGGTGATCTGGGTGTAGCTGTTGTTATAACTCCATGTGCCAGGAACCGGTGTGGCTCCGGCAAGGACGGTGATACCCGCCAGTTGCGTTGCGGGATCGAGGGGCGTACTGAAGCCCAGAATCGGCGTGACGTTAGTGCCGATGCCTGTGTCGCCGGCAACTACCGCACCTGAAACGGGCGAGACAGTGGCGATATTGGAAGCCTGCAGTGTGGGGCCTGTATTGCTGACCGCGAAGCCGGTAGTGAATGACCAGTCGCTTCCACCGATAGTGTTATTGGCCGGATCCTTAATGTACGGCGTGCCACCCTGATTGAGGCAGAAGTAGTAACCCTGGCCGACCGCGAGTACTGAAGTTGGCGTCAGTGTCAGAATGCGGCCCGAGGCATCAACTTTCCATGTAGACGCGATGGCATAGGCAAAATTGCAGCCGTACGCCGTGCTGACGAGGTATGCATTATTTGCCGCGACCGTGGCTCCGTTGATTGGGCTGCTGAAAACCACCGTATAAGAGGTGTTGAGCGGAACTCCGCCCGCGCCGTTCTGCGGGCTGACGGAGAGCACGGACGGAGCAGTTGGCGTAATGGATTGAATAGTGAAGCCGTTCGGAACCGAGATGTTGATACCGACTGCCGACGGATTATCGATGTTAGTCAGGTTGACGGGCCACGCGGACGGCACCGGTGTGGCGGCTGGATCGATATTGATAGTCGCTACCGCAGTTGTCGCGCTGGTTACGTTAATCGGGCCATAAGCGCCCTCCGCCGCTCCACCGACCGAGATGAACGGGCCGAAGCTGGCCTGGGTGGGGTTCGGATTGCCGGTCGCGGTGAAGCTGGTAAACAGCCCCGTAATCGTGACCTGCAGGTTGTTTGTATTCGGCACACCGACGTTGGGACTGATAGTCAGGATCGTTGGAGCGCCGGGCAGTACTGTGAATGCACCCACCAGCGAATCTACTTCCGCGCCGGTAGTGACGGTGACTGTGCGGGCGGTGGCCGATGCTCCCGGAGCGACGGTTACGGACACTTGGAGCTGTGCCGGGCCATTTACCTGCGCGACGCCAGCGGTCACGTTACCGCCGCTGAAGGTTACGACGGAGGTTCCCTGGATGAAGTTCGTAAACAGGCCGTTGATGGTGACAGTCTGGGTGCTGTTCTGCGCCCCCGTATTCGGATTTATGTTGAGGAGCTGCGGCTGACCAGCCGTAACGCTGAACTGATTCGTGCCGTTGGCAACTTCCAGGTTGGTGGTCATGACGACTGTCCGGAAGCCAACCGTGGCTGTGGACAGAACAGTAATATTGACGGTGGCAGTGGTGGGGCTGGTCACAGTGACAATCCCGTTGACTGTAATTCCCGCGCCGAAGCTGGCGGTGGTCGTGCCCTGTACGAAGTGGGTGAATTGGGCAGTGACGTTTACGTTCAGGTTCTGAGCGTTCTGCGCTGCGCTGTTCGCGTTTACGTTGGTGACGATTGGAATACCGGCGAGGACGTTGAACAGACTGGCGCCAGTGGCAATTTCGCCGCCTGTAGTAACGGTGGCTCCACAGGCTCCCACTGCGGTTGTGGACGCGACATTCACGATGACGGTCAACTGGGTCGTCGTGTTGAAGTTAATCTGTACCGGCGTGATGCCGTTGCAGAATGCGACCAGGCTGGATGCGCTGAAGTGCGTAGCGCTGCCGGTGATGACGATCGTGTCGTCCGTATCACCCTGGTGGATAGTTGCCGGAGTGGTGGGCGTCGCCGATGTAATGGCGGCGCTGCCTGCGTTGATCGTGAAGGCGTTGGCCTTGGTGGCAACTTCCTGCCCGCCTCCCGCGAGGTTGGTGCTCATCTGCGCGGTATAAGTTCCGACGGTGGCCGTGGGCAGAACTGTGACATTCGCTGTGGCCGCACCGGAGCCAGTGACGTTAGTTCCGGTCACCTGTACGCCGGGGCCGAAGCTGGCGACTGAGTTGCCGTTTACCCAGTTCGTGAAGGAGCCGGTCAGAGAGATGGTCCCGGATTGGCCCTGGCTCAGGAACGTCGGGTTAATGAAGTCGATGATCGGCGTCGTGGAGATGATCTTGAACGGTCCGCCGCTGGCGCTCTCACCGAGCGTGGTCATCGTGACAGTGTTCAGTGTGACGTTGGCGTTGGCGGCGATCGTGATATTTGCGACGGCGTCAGTAGCGTCCGTGATCTGCAGCGTGTTGACTGAAATGCCCTGGCCGAAATTGGCGATTGTCTGGTTGGCCGTGAAATGTGTATTGGTGCCGGTGATCGCCACATTCAACGTTTGGCCCTGGCCAGCGCTGGCTGGGGTCAGCTGTGAAACCTGCGCGGTGCCCGGAGAAACGTAGAAGTCGCCGAACAGTACCAGTTGTTGGGCACCCGTGGTGACGATAATATTTCGACTTCCCGTATACGCGAGCGGATCCACACTGCCCGTCACGGTCAGGGACGTCGGTTCAGTCACGGTAACGCCGGTAACGTTGACGCCATTACCCAGGCTCACGGTGGTGACGCCTTGTACGAAATTGGTGAGCTGGCCGAGGATACCAACGGAGATTTCAGTTCCCTGCTGTGCCGTGTTGTTGGTAGCAGAAAGCAGAATGGGAGTGCCAGGCGTTACCACGAAGGCATTATTCAGGTAAGCGTATTCACCGACTGTGGTGGCGCTGATCGAATACTCTCCTACGTATGCCAATTCAGGAATCGAGAGAGTCAGCGTAGCGCTGGTGGGGCCGTTGACCACCGCGTTGGTGATGCCAATTCCGCCCAAATTGAAGACGGTTACATTGTTCACCCAGTTCGTTTCAAACCCGGTCACCTGTACGACAGGTGCCGCACCCTGTGGCGCAGTATTGGGGCTGACGGAGATGATAGTGGCCTGGCTCGGTGTGACGCTGAAGCCCACCTGATTGTAGGCGACCTGCGAACCGGTAGTTGCACTGATGCTCATACCGCCCAATGGCGCATCGATGTCGGCGGAGATATTGACGCGCGCCGCGGTGGGGCCAAAAAGTGTGACCGTATTCAGCGTGATGTGGGAATTACTGAACGCGAAGATTGTCGAGGCGTTAAAGGTGGTGTACTGGCCGATGATGTCGACATCCAGAGTCTGCCCCTGGATGATGGAACTGGGGCTGATCATCGTTATCGCGGGGGTGCCGACCGTTACAGTGAAGCTGGTAGTTTCCGTCTCCAGCCCCGTAGTGAGCGTGACCGTTCGTGTACCCAAAGTGGCTGACGGAACGATCGTGATATTCGCAATCGCCGTGGTTTCGCCCGTGACCTGGAACGTATTGACAACGATTCCCGTGCCGAATGTTATCTGCGCGTTGCCGGACACCCAGTTGGTGTAAGCACCAGCGAGGTTAACGTCGAGCGTTTGCCCAACGAGTGCAACGCTGGGGTATTCGTAAGAAATGTAAGGTGTCGGCGGTGCGTTGCTGAGGATATTAAACTGCGTGGTCAGGATCTGGCCGCCCGTCTGAACAGTGACGGTTTGCAGACCAAGCGGCGCGCCGTTCGGCACATTGATGACCGCCGTCAGATGGGTGTTATCGCCCACGACGTAATTCGTCAGATTGATGTTCGGGCCAAAGCTGACATTGGTAGTGCCTTGCGTCCAGGTAGTGAAGATGCCCGTGATCATCACGTTGACGTTATTCGAACCTTGTTGTGCCGAAGATGGCGAGATGCTGCTGATAGACGGTATGCCGCCAGTGACCAGAAAGCCGTTCTGGAGGATGACGTTTTCGCCGCCGGTCGAGACATAAACCGTGCGCAGACCAAGGTTGGCGGTCGGCGAGATATTCATATCCATCACCAGAGTCGTCGGGCTCTGCACCTGTACGCCGTTGACGGTGATGTCATAGCCTGCGCCGTTGATTGTGACCTGGCTGAGGCCCTGCGCCCAGTGGGTATTCTCGCCGTTGAGCTGCATCAGGATATGCGTACCCTGATTACCCGTTGTAGGTGAAATCGTGCTCAGAATGGCCGGTCCCGGGGTTACGTTGAAGAACGCTGTGCCCTGGACGATTTCGTCGCCACCACCGCCGAGTGGCGTATTCAGTACCACATTACGGGCACCCGTGTATGCCAGCGGGTCGATAGCGATATTCGCGGTGGCTGCAGTCGCGCTTGTGATAGTGAGCGGCTGTGTGAGAGTAATTCCCTGTCCGAAAGTAATGGTTGTGGTGCCCTGGACCCAGTGCGTGAACTGGCCGATGATGTTGAGCGTGACCTGCGTGCCTTGTTCCGCATTTACAGGCGTGACGCCGTTCAACGTTGGCGTGCCAGGGTTAATTGTAAAGGAGTTCTGATAGTTGACAAGCTCGCCCAGCGTTGTCATGCAAAGTGTCTGCAGGCCGGTCTGCGCATTAGACGCGATAGAAATCGAAAGTGTCGCGCTGGTGGTGCTGTTCACAACGACGGCACCGACGTTGACGCCGGGGTTCGGAACGCCAATGCAGCCACCGGTAGTGAAATACGCGGTGGTGACGCCGTTGATCCAGCTGGTGTTCTGGCCGGTAATATTAATGCCTTCGGTGGAACCCTGTGTACTGTTACCGTTTGGCGCGACGTTAGTGATAATCGCTGCGCCTGTAGTTACGGTGAAGACGTTGATCAACGTTTGCTGTTCGATATTGCCGCCGCCGTGGTTGGTGGTGACAGTCAGGGTGTAAAGACCGGTATAAGCGGTCCCTGCGACAGTCAAATCGAGAATCGCCACGGTGGGGCTGTTGACGGTCAGCGAGTTCACTACCAGGCCATTGTTGTTTCCGAACGTCGCGGTTGTAGTGCCGTTGACCCAGTTCGTGTTTTGACCGTTCAGTGTAATCTGCAGGTGACTCGTACCCTGTGGGGCCGAATTAACGTCGAGGTTCAGTGAGGTGCCGGTCACCTGAATGACATCGATAGCGTAACTGCTGGTAGGCGCAACCTGGCCGCCCGTGGTGGCCGTAGCGTTGCGGAATCCAGGTGTTGCCGTATAGGAAACGGCGGCCTGGCCGGTGATAGACGTGGGGGAGTTTACGGTTAGCTGCGTGACGGCGATGTCGGAACCATCGAAATACATGGTGGTTTCGCCCTGCAGGAAGTTGGTCCCCGTGCCTGTTACGTTAAACGGCACGATGGCGCCCTGGTAAACCGTTGCCAGCGTGGGCGTGCAACTCTGGAATCCAGCCACGTTGGCGCTTGTGCAGCTTGGCGTAAACGATATCGCGGCTATACCCGGATTAACCGTGAACAGTGGACCTGTGACATCCTCCGAACCCGTGATCATTTCCACGGTGCGCCCGCCAAGCGTGGTAGTCGGCGAAACGGAAATGGTTGCGGTGGCGACCTCCGAAGAAAGAATCTGCAGATTACTCACCGTGATTCCCGCGCCGACGATAGCGACCGTAGAACCCTGAACGAAGTTCGTGAGGTTACCCGTGATGGTGACGCCGCTGATACTCTGCCCCTGCTGCGCCGAGTTGGGAGAAATACTGACCAGAGTGGCGGAGGCCGGCGAATCGATCAGGAAGCCGATCGTCAGTTGTTCGGCTCCGGTATTTACGTAGGCCAGCCGCCAGCCAAGCGCAGCCACGGGATCGATGGCCAGGTGTACGGTCAGCGATGTTGCGCTGTTGATAGTCAGATTGCTCGTGGTGATATCCGGTCCGAAGCCGACCGTGGTCGGCGCCGTGCCAAGGGATCCGGGTGTCGTCAGGGTTGAGTTTTGGAAATTTGTGTACTGCCCCGTGATCGTCACGTTCAGCGCATTGTTCTGCGGCGAATTGTTCGGCGTGATGTTGGTGAGAACGGCCGGAGTGCTGGTAACGCAGAAAGAGGTGGTGACGATTTCACCCCCGGTCGTGAGCGTGATGTTGTGCCACGCACCGCCGCCCGGTACGCAGAGATACGCGGGAGTCGCGGGCGCAGTCGAGGCAATCACGAACTGAGCTGTCGCCTGCGTGGGACTTCCGCCAACTACTGCGAAGTTCTGGATCTGAACGCCTTCGCCATCGATATTCGCCTCAGTCTGGTTGGAAAAATGGGTGAAATTCCCGTTGAAGTTCACGTTCACTGTCGTGCCGACTTTGCCGGTGGAAGGCGACATTGACAGCGACGGCGTAAAGGGCAATACGTTGAAAGCGTTTGCCAGTGTGGCAACTTCACCACCAGTGGTCATGCTGAACCCGTGCAGTCCCAGGGCAGCCTGGGCTCCAAGCGTGATGTTGACTAAGGCGCTGGTGGGGCTATTGATGATGACCCGGTTAATCGTGATGTTGCCGTCGCCCAGGCTCGCGACGGTAGTGCCCTGCACCCAGTGCGTGTTGGCACCGGTAACGGTCAAAGCGTAACTGGATTGCTGCAGCCCGGAACCTGGCGAAACGCTGGTCACTGTGGCGCCATCGGCGGTCACGGCGAAGTTAAAGGTAAACAGGGTTCCGTTGCTGGTCAGCGTCACAGCGCGGCCGCCGGTGGAGGCGACGTTGGAAATCGAAATGTTGATGTCCACGCTGGTCGGCGTGTTCGGCGTAACGGAATTGACCGTGATCAGCGGACCGAAATTAGCGAAGATGGCGCCGGTTGTGAAACTCGTGTAGGTGCCCGTCACGATGACATCGAGATTATTTGCACCCTGAACGCCGGAAGTCGGCGCAACATTTGATATGAAAGGCGTGGATGCTGTGACGGTTACCGCGCTGGAGTACATCGCAACTTCACCGGCCGTAGTAGTAGTTACTCCGTAGACTCCCGCCGGGACACCGGGGCCGACGGAAAGATTCACGGTGAGATGTGTGTTGTCAGTGACCGTCACCGCACCGGCATTAATGCCGCCGCCAAAGCTGACGTTAGTTCCGGACGTCACCCAGTGAGTTCCCAGGCCGACGAGCGCCAGCGTTGCATTCCCACCCTGCGGAACAGGTGTTGACGGAGTGACGCTGGTGATGCTGGCTCCGCTGCTGGTGACAGTGAAGCCGTTTGGCGCAGTAGCGAATTCGCCTCCCGTAACAACGGTGACAGGGCGCCCTCCCGCTGGCGCAATCGCGCCGATGGAAATGTTCACTGTCATGTCGGTCTGGGAGTTAACGACGATAGAATTCACCGTGATTCCGTTGCCGAAATTTGCGGTTGTGGTGCCCTGCACAAAATGAGTATTGATGCCCTGCACGTCCACGTTCAACGTGGAACCCTGCGCGGCTGAACCCGGATTAATGATGGAGAAGGAAAGCCCGGGGCTGGTAGTGACCACGAAACCGACTGCAAGTGTCGCCACTTCAGAACCTGAAGTTACAGTGACCGAACGAACCCCAGGTGTCGCATTGCTGGCGATTGTGAACGTGGCAGTCAGCTGTGTGGAACTACCTGGCGTTACAGCCATGTTGCTCGGGGTAACACCAGAGCCGCCTACCGATACGACGGATGTCGCCTGGGCGAAATGCGTGAAGAGGCCCGTGATGGTGACGTTGACCGCGGTACCCACCTGTCCGGCGCCGGGCGAGACATTCGCCAGTGAGCCTGCGGGATTGATTGTGATGTTCGCGCACGTGGCCGTGGTGAAAGCGACGGCGGCGGTAGTTTGGCCCGAGGCGCAGACCGTCGCATTGTACGGAAGATTGGCGGTGAGCGACGCAGGTAACTTAAAGATGAGAGTTCGGCTGCCGCCGCTGCCCGAAACTGTCGTGGGCGCAAAACTCACCGGTGAGCCGCTTCCCGGCGCGGGCGTCACCACGATATTTGTCGAAGCGGCGTTAATCGTTCCTGTTGGGTAGCCCGTGCCTCCCATGGAGATGTTCGCCCCCACCAGGACTGGCGCCGCAGGTGATGTCAGGACCACCTGGGCAGATGCTCCGCCTGCCAAGGCGAAAGCGGAAACGATAAAGGCAAGAGCCTGGACACACTTCTGGTATGAGCGTTGCAAGGTAAAACCCTCCGGGCAAACAACGGCGTTGTTTGCGGCGTCAAAATGCAGTCAAAAACTATGTTGCAGCCGAGCCCGGAGTCGCCCCAAAAACGGCGACGGACCCTACAAACTGGTCTTAGCGGATTTTGGCCGGCGTACGAACCACGCTATCGGCAACAGCGCGGTCAAAAGCAAAAATGTATTTGGTTCAGGAGTTGACGAACTCACAACTTCCGCCGCGTTCACGGTAATGTCAGGGCTCTGAGCGAACTGGAAGTTACCCTCGTCGACATAGGGGCCAACCGGGCTGCTGCCGTCCCAGACGAGATCGAAATTCGGATCCGCTGTAAACGTATCGCAGCTATTGTCCGGACTCAGGCAAAATGAGGAAGGTGTGATCTGTCCTGCAAACTCAACGCTCGTAATCTGGGTATCCGGACTATCGGGGTTTAAGCAACTGCCCAGGCCAGCACAAAGATCGAAGCTAAAAGACAACGACGACTGCGCCAGGATATCCCCCCAGCCGCCGTATGGCCCGGCGCCAAAATCCGTGTACACGAACGGTGCCGGTTCCGCAGGGCCACTGGCATTGTAGTAGTCGCTTGTGTAGTTGACGGTGAGAGTCCAATCGGTGAACGTCAGATTTGTGCAGGAATCGTAAGGTGAGTTGCCAACACAGGCACCCGTATCGTTGGAGATCGTGATGGTCTGCTCACCATTGTTGGGGCTATCGGCAAGGTTCTGCAGGTAGCCAACACTGATGCTGTCGGCAAAAATCGGGAGTGAAAATAGCAGCGTTATGAAAACAAATGACTTAACACATCTAACCATGAAACCTCCAAGTCCATCTCGCGTGAACTTCAGAACATAACTTAACATATACAGTACTACTAGTAAATGGAGAAATATCTCTCCATATTGGCATGCCAGGTAAAAATAAATATTAATGTGTGAAACCTTACGTTATACGCGACAGGAGCACGTTCTTCCTCCCCTATCGCGACGCCAATCGCACCAACTCCTTAGGCGTCGTGCCCATATGATGCGTCTGGCTTGTAGAATTAGGTTAACTCCGTCCGCCGCGTCACTTCATGCCTTCACGCCTGTCACGCAACCTTGCGAATATGTTCCCTTCGGTCATCAGAAGCAGGGGCCGCGAATACTATTTGGCCGGTTTCGTGAATGTCATAAACGGTTCTCCGTCGTCGCTGGAAGCGTCCGTGGCCGGCTCAAGGCCCTACGAAGTCAGTGTGGAGTTCGCAGAAAACGGGCTTCAACTGCATTGTTCCTGTCCGTATTTCAGCACCGACGGGCCATGCAAGCACTTGTGGGCCGCCGTTCTGGCCGCTGAGTCGCGAGGCCACCTGTCCGGTCTTCCCGACGTGCCGGAGGGGAACATGGGCCGGTCCGCTGATGAGTTCGATGCGTCCTGGAGTAGCGGCGCCGAACCTCCCATTCCGAAGAAGCCCACCGCGAAGCCAGTTCTTGCTTCCGTGCCGCCACCCTGGAAGACGCGGATCGCTGCGGTACGAAGCGAAAAGACTCCGAGCATGGTCCGGGATTGGCCGGCGAAACGCCAGATTTTTTACGCGGTGGATCTAAATGCCAGCGTCGCGCATGCTCACGTCGTTCTCTCACTGTTGACTCGCGATCTCAAAGCGAACGGTGAGTTCGGGCGCGCGGTTGCGCTCAGGATGCAGCGCGGTCAAATTGATTCGCTGCGGTTGGCGGAAGATCGCGAGATCCTCTCGTCCCTCGCCGGGGCTGCCGAGTATTATGGCTTCGGCGGATATACCGATGCGCAGTATCGCCAGATACCTGCGTCCAGCGCCCTGCGTTATCCGCTGTCTAAGACAGTACTGCAACTGGCGGGACGCACCGGTCGGCTTTTTCTTCGCAGGGGCCTGCCCATCGAAAACATGGAACCCCTGGTTTGGGACGATGGTGAGCCCTGGCGCCTCGCTCTTGAGGTCCGTGCAATCGGTCCGGATGCGAAAGCAGAGGATAAGCCTGTTCGCGTTCGAAAAGGTTGGGTGGTAGCCGGTGTTTTACGACGGGGTACTCCGGACACTTCCGGCACTCCGGGAGCCGAGCGCATGGACGTTTCCACCCCCGTACTGGTAGCTGAGGGTCTGATGATTGCGGAGGGCAGGGTAGCGCCGCTCCACGCGGGCACGGAATTCGGCTGGATGGGACATCTCCGGAGGAAGGGCAGTATTGAGGTGCCGGCGAAGGATCGCGACGATATGATCGCGACGCTGCTTGGTACTCCGGGCGTTCCGCCGCTCGAAGTGCCTGAGGAACTGCGCTACGAAGAAATCACTGTAGCGCCGCGGCCTGGCGTTCGGATTCGCTCCGTGGACCATGCGAGCGGCGATACGCTCAATGCGGAGATATTCTTCGAGTACGACGGCACCATGGTCACTGCTCTCGGCGAATCCGCCGGGTTCTACGAACCTTCGGCTCGGCGCCTGGTGCGGCGTGACCCGGTTGCCGAGAAAGCCGCGCTCGAATTGGCCGGGGAGCTTGGATTCAGATTTCGACCAGTGAGTTGGTATCAGGCGAGGCCGCAGTGGGATCTGCATCCAGCCAGGATGCCGCGAGCAGTGCGAGCGCTGCTCGATGCCGGCTGGCACATCGATGCCGATGGCAAGGTCTTCCACCGGCCCGGCGAATTCCACATGGAAGTGTCCAGCGGGGTCGACTGGTTTGAACTCCATGGTGGCGTAGAGTTCGGCAATACCTCGGCGCAACTGCCGGAACTGCTCGAAGCATTGCGGCGCGGCGACAACATGGTCAAACTCGGCGATGGCAGTTATGGCGTGCTGCCAGAAGAATGGCTGCGGCGCATCGGAACCCTGGCGGGCATGGGAACCGCGAAGGACGGCCACATTCGCTTCCGTCCCAGCCAGGCCGGGCTGCTGGACGCCTTGCTGGCCACGCAGCCCGAGGCTATTGTCGATGAAACGTTTGGCCGGGCGCGTGAAGAACTGCGCCGGTTTCGCAGCGTGGAAGCGGTTGGGCAGCCGGAAGGCTTTGTGGGGTGTCTGCGCGACTATCAACGCGAAGGTTTGGGCTGGCTGGAGTTTCTGCAACGCTTTTCCTTTGGCGGATGTCTTGCCGATGACATGGGCGTAGGCAAGACCGCGCAGGTGCTTGCTCTGCTGGAGAATCGCCGCGTGTTGCGCGCTGAGGGCAAGGTCGGGCCTTCGCTCGTCGTGGTGCCGCGCTCTCTGATATTCAACTGGAAGCAGGAAGCGGAACGCTTCACCCCGCAATTGCGTGTGCTCGATTACACGGGTCTCACCCGCGGCGCGGTCGAGTTCGATGCCTTCGACCTGATCCTCACAACCTACGGAACACTGCGCCGCGATGTGGCGCGCCTGAAAGACGTGGAATTCGATTACGTTGTTCTGGATGAAGCGCAGGCCGTGAAAAACGCGGGCACAGAATCGGCCAAGGCGGTACGGTTGCTGCGCGGCGCGCATCGGCTGGCGATGAGTGGCACGCCCGTCGAAAATCACTTAGGCGAGTTGTGGTCTCTGTTCGAATTCTTGAACCCCGGGATGCTGGGCGCCGCCAGTGTTTTCAGGCTTGCCAATGGCTCTGGCCGGACCATCGACGAAGACAGCCGCAAACTACTCAGCCAGGCGCTGCGGCCGTTCATCCTGCGCCGCACGAAAGATCAGGTGGTGAAGGAACTGCCAGCCAAGACCGAACAAACGATCTACTGCGAACTCGAGCCGCAACAGCGCAAACTCTACAACGAGCTGCGCGATCACTATCGCCTCAGCCTGCTGAAGAAGGTGGAAACGCATGGGCTGGGGAAGTCGAAGATCATGGTGCTCGAAGCGCTGCTGCGTTTGCGGCAGGCCGCGTGTCATCCTGGCCTGATCGATGCGGAGCGTTCCGGTGAACCGAGCGCGAAACTGGAAGCGTTGCTGGAGCAGATCCGCGAAGTGACCGACGCCGGGCATAAGGCGCTGGTGTTTTCTCAGTTCACCAGTTTGCTGAAAATCGTTCGTGAGCGGCTCGATAGTGAAGGCCTGGTCTACGAGTATCTGGACGGAAAAACGCGCGACCGTCAGGCCCGCGTGGAGCGCTTCCAAAATGACGAAGATTGCCGGCTGTTTCTGATCAGCCTGAAGGCCGGGGGGCTGGGCCTGAACCTCACTGCGGCCGAGTACGTCTTCATTCTGGACCCCTGGTGGAATCCCGCGGTGGAGGCGCAGGCGGTCGATCGAGCGCATCGCATCGGCCAGAAGCGTGCGGTTTTCGCCTATCGGCTGATCGCGCGCGACACAGTGGAAGAGAAGGTGCTGGAGTTACAAAAGAGCAAACGCGATCTTGCGGCGGCGATTATCGGTGAAGATAACGCTCTGATCCGGAACCTGAAGCGCGAGGATTTGGAATTGCTGTTGTCGTGAGGGGACGCGTTGGCTCAGTAGCGGTCCTGCTCCAAAATCAATCCGCTGTCCACGGTTACAGGTCTGCCCATGATCAGAGCTTCGCGGTTCGGCATGCGATTTCCCGATCTCCGTATCGCCTGATACAGGAATAAGCGCACTCTTGCAGCTTGGCGAAGAATGTCCCTGGCCTTTTTGGGAAATTCACGGAGAGTCGGGAGCGTCACAGAACCGATCGTAACGCGGTGCTTCCGGGGAAACTGGTTCAGTTATCCGTCGGCGTTTTTTCGATGTGATCTATCACAATCGTTTCCACCTGATCCTTCTGTTGCTCCAGCTTCAAACCAAGCTGTTCCACTGCCATAAACATCGGGTTCATAGGGGGAGCTGAGGCTGAAGCTCCGCCGCCTTCTCCACCTGGCGATTGTGCCATGGGCGCGTCCATCGAAATATCGAAGGAAGCCTCATAGGCACCCTTGAGGCCCGTTTTGTCGATCACCACCCTGTCGGTGCCTGACATCAGCAATTGGGCGAAGCGTTCCGTCGTCAGGTTGGACATTTCGATATGTTCACCGCTCGCGCCAGCACTGACTTTCAGCGTGCCAATCCCCGGCATAAAACCGACCATGCCATTATTGCTCGTCTGGCGGATCGTCATTTTCCCGAAGGGCGTGCTCTGCGTCTGGTCTCCGGGCTGCGGTTCAGGCGCAAGTTCCTCGGCGGTGGCGGGCTTCATCTTCTTAAGGCCGCCCTTACTCACCACAAGCGCATAAATGCCGGCTTCTTTCTTCTCGCGGTGCACGGTCAGCTTGAAGCGCTCCGCAAGCAGCGCCTGGAGCATCTGCGGCACCTGTTCTTCGGTGGCGCCAGTCGGCAGTTTCGCGAGGATATCGAAGCGTTCAGTCTTCAAAAAGTCGGGACCCGAAATCTGGAATGGCGCCACTTCATACGCGCGCGCAAGGATATCGGACAGTGATTGAAATGAGATGTCGACCCGGTTCTTGTCGATGGTGACACCGATCTTGGGCCGTTGGCCAGCGCGCATGGCGGCCTGCAATTGTTCCTGGGATGACGGTTTGACAACGGCCACCTCAAACGTTGGTGTCTGGGCGAACGCCGCGGTTGCGGTCAGGAAAACAAATGCGGCGGCTAATCGTTTCATTCGTGGCCTCTTCAAACCAGTGTAGTGCTAAAAGGCCGTACGCGGTCGGGCGTCGTGAGCTACTTCTGCTTGAGCTGGTCCATCTGCCGCGCGTGCGCTTCCACCAGCTGCTGGGTCTGCCGGCGATGCACCTGTTCCAGTTGCTGCGTCTTCACCGGATCGGCCTTTTGTTTCGCCTGCTGGTCCTCCGCGTCCTGTTTCTGTTGCAGCTTCTGAAGTTCCTGCTTCTGCTTTGCAACCAGGCTATCCTGCTGCTGCTGAATCTTGTGATCCAGGTCCGCGCTTCCCGTATTTGGCGCAACGGGATGCACTGGAGGCAGTTCGTTCGGATGAACCGCAGTGGTCGGGAAATTGGTTGCTATAGTGCGCGGCAAGCCATGATTTGATGCGAAGTGCTGGTTGGGATCGTTCCTGGCCGCCCACGCATGCTGGATCTGCGAGGGAGTCGGCGGGACTTGTGTGCCGGTAAGAGCGGAAGTCTTTGACTCCGGCTCCGACGGGCTGAGCATAACGCCACCCTTGCCCCCGTTGTAGCTGATCCTGCTGGGGGAATCTTTGTAGTCAATGCTGTAAACGTTGCGCTCGACGTTCTTGTCAACGTGGCTGACCGCAGTGTTGTATTCGTAGTGCCCGTTGCTCCAGCGTCCTCCTTCGTAGCCATGCCCGAAGTAACCGAAACCGTAGTCGATCCCCCCGTAGTAGCCCATCGTCGGAGCCCAATAACCTTCGCTGAAAAAGAAACCGCCGTCGCGCCAGGCCCAGTAGCCCGGGGTCCACACAAAACCGGTCTCCGGCGGATTGACCCATGTGCCGGGAACCCAGTAATAGTCGCCATCCCAGGCCCAATAACCGGGCGTCCAAATGTAGCCATCGGAGGGACACACCGTTTGCTGGTACACGGGCAGCGGCGGAGGCGCGACGGTAATAACGACGGTTTGCGCGGAAGCGGATATCGATACCACAAATGCCGCCCAAAATGCCGCGGCGGTCAACAGGGACAGGCGAATCGAACGAAAAAGCAAGACGTATTCCTCTCGCTCATTGTTGCACGCGGCCAGAAATCCAGATCGTGCGGGGGATGCCGGTAACGCGCCGCAAGTACGTCGGAAAGCCAGGCACAACGGCCTCCGGACGATGTATCATCAACTGCATGTACTCCGTTCTTCGATTCCGATTCCTCCTCCTTGCCGCCGTATCCGTCTCCCTGTTTGCGCAAAGTGGACGGGGACAAGGGCGCGGAGCGCAGCCATCAGCTCCTGGCGCCGCCGCTCCCGCAATCGCCACAGAATCTCCCAACGGCCGCTCCGGCGGTGGACGCGGGGCCTCGGGTTCGGCTGGTCCGGCGCCAACCGTGGCCAGCGAAGTGGATGAGACTCCCGTGATTACGCATCATTCGGTGAATGTTGGCGGCGCCACTCTCAGTTACACAGCGACTGTGGCCCAGATGCCGCTGAAGAATGCCGATGGCGAGACCGAAGCCCACATCTTCTATATGGCCTATACCCTGGACGGCACGTCGGATCTGGCGAAAAGACCCCTCACGTTCTGTTTCAATGGCGGGCCAGGCTCGGCGTCGCTTTGGGTGCATATGGGCGGTATGGGCCCGCGCAGCCCGAAACTGATGCCGAATGGCTCCATGCCTCCTCCGCCGTATGAGTTGATCGACAACCAAAGCACATGGCTGGATAAATCCGACCTGGTCTTCATCGATCCTGTTGGTACCGGCTACAGCCGTGCAAAGTCGACCGATGTGGCGCGCCGCATGAACGGTGTCCAGGGCGATATTCAATCGGTCGGCGAGTTTATTCGAATGTATATTCAGAGGAATGCGCGGCAGATGTCGCCGCTCTTCATTGCGGGCGAGAGCTACGGAACCTTCCGCGCTGCTGGTCTTGCGGGAAACCTGATTGACAGGGGCATCGCCTTCAACGGCATCGTTCTCATCGGAACAACACTGAACCTGGAGACAATCTGGAGCCGGTCCGACGATCTGGTCTACGAACTGGAGTTTCCTACGTACGCCGCCGACGCCTGGTATCACAAAAAGGTGGCGCCGGATCTGCAGAAGAAAGATATTCAATCGTTCCTCAAAGACGCCGAGGCGTTTGCGATGGACGATTACGCGAAGGCCCTGGCCAAGGGCGACGATCTGACCGCATCAGAGCGAAAGGCCATTGTCGATAAGCTGGTGCGGTTCACCGGCCTCGAAGCCCGTTATATCGAAGAGAGTAATCTCCGCTGGGACGTCCAGCACTACACGCGGCAGTTGCTGCGCGATAAACATGAGACGATCGGTCGCTACGATGGCCGGCTGACGGGGCCGTCATCCGTGAATACCGGTGAGACAAGCGAGTACGATCCTTCAAGCACGCTCATTCTGCCGCCCTTCACGTCGATGTTCACGAACTACATTCGCAACGAACTCGACTACAAGACGGACCTCAATTACTACACCAGCGGTGGCATACAGCCGTGGGATTATGGCTCGGCGAACGCCTTCGGCGATACCACCGCGATGCTGCGTACCGCCATGGTGAAAAACCCCTATATGAAGGTGATGATAGCGGCTTCATATTTCGATCTGGCGACCCCGTATTATGCGGTGGAATATACCTTCAACCACATGGGCCTGAGTCCGGAGATGCACAAGAACATCTCCTGGGATTTCTATCAGGCCGGCCACATGCTTTATATCGACAGCGATTCTCATGTGAAGCTAAAAACCGACGTCGCCGATTTTTATCGGCGTTCTCTGCCGGAAAAGTGACAATCTTGTGTATGATGGGACCGATCAGCGTTGACGAAACACTACTCAACGAAATAGTCCGGCGTGTCCTCTCGGTCGCGAAACCGGACAGGATCATTCTGTTTGGATCCGCTGCATCGGGGCAAATGACCGCCGATAGCGACATTGATCTGCTCATGGTCGAGCCGGAGTTGGCCAACGCCCACGAACGGCGAGTGGCGATCCGCGGCGCGTTGGGTGACGTTGGGTACCCGGTGGATGTCCTGGTCATCAGGACCGAACGCTTCGAGCGCACCAAGCGCTTCATCGGCGGTATGGCGCACCCGGCAAATAAGTACGGGCGCATACTCTATGAAGCCGCTTGACCCGGATCTGGCGTCGCTGCTGAACGAGTGGATCGCGAAGGCGGAGGCCGACCTTGAGGCAGCGGAGCCCTTTATCAGATTGAGTTTCCCAAGACACATGAGCTTGATCGTCTGCTGGCATGCGTCGCTCGGTCGAATCCCGATGCTGCGGCGGCTCTTGACGACGTGAAGTGGCTTGGACCTTTTGCTGTCGACATCCGCTACCCCGGCGATGCCGCCGAAATGCTTCCCCGTGATGAGGACAAGGCGATCGCGCTCGCGCGCCTTGCGCGGCATGTCGTCCGGAATATCCTGGCGGAAGGGTAGCCCGGAAGCGCCATACTCCTCAACCAATAATCGCCCCAACCGGTTCGGCCTTCTCCACTCCCGTCAGCCGAACATTCAGTCCCTGATAGTTATAAGAAAACTTCTCGTGGTCTATTCCGAACTGGTGCAGAATCGTCGCCTGGAAATCCCGCACGTGCACCGGATCCTGCGTGATGTTGTAGCTGAAATCATCGGTCTCACCATGCACCACGCCACCCTTAATTCCGCCGCCCGCCATCCAAAGGCTGTAGCAGCGCGGATGATGATCGCGTCCATAATCCGTGTGCGTCAGCTTGCCCTGGCAATAAACCGTGCGGCCGAATTCACCCGCCATGATCACCAGCGTGTCGTCCAGCATGCCGCGCTGCTTCAGATCCTGCACCAGGGCCCACGCCGGCTGATCCACCTCTTTGCACTGCGCGGGCAACACTTCCGGCAGATTGCCGTGCACGTCCCACCCGCGGTGATAAACCTGCACGAAACGCACGCCGCGCTCTGCCAGTCTTCGCGCCATCACACACGTATTCGCAAACGAGCCAGGCTTTTCCTTCGCATCGGCCCCATACATCTCCCATGTTCGCGCAGGTTCCTTCGAAAGATCCGTCAGCTCCGGCACCGAAGCCTGCATCCGAAATGCCATTTCATACTGCGCGATGCGCGTCTTCGTTTCCGGATCGCCCAGTTTCTCGTAATTAATCTGATTCATCTCAGCCAGGCCGTCGAGCATGCTGCGGCGCACTTCCGTCGGCACGCCATCTGGGTTGCTGATGAACAGCACAGGGTCGCCCGAACTGCGCAGTCCCACACCTGCATACTTGCCCGATAGAAAACCCGAACTCCAAAGCCGCGCTGAAATCGCCTGCACGTTCGCCTTCGGGTGATAATGCTTCGCCTGCAGCACCACGAATGTAGGCAGGTTTTCGTTCATACTGCCCAGGCCGTAACTGATCCACGACCCAATGCACGGCCGTCCCGCAATCATAAAGCCAGTCTGGATAAACGTAATCGCCGGCTCATGATTAATAGCCTCGGTATGCATCGACTTGATGATGGCGATGTCATCGGCCATGCGCGCCGTGTACGGCAGCAGCTCGGAAATCCATGCGCCCGATTTACCGTACTGCGCAAATTGGAAGATCGACGGCGCAATAGGGAACCGCGTCTGCCCGCTCGTCATCGTAGTGAGGCGCTGCCCGTTGCGGATGGATTCCGGCAGATCCTTATCGAACATGTCCTGCATCTTCGGCTTATAGTCGAAGGTTTCCATCTGCGGCGGCGCACCCACCAGGTGCAGATAAATACAACGCTTGGCTTTCGGCGCGAAATGAGGGAGGCCAGGCAGCGCAGCCGCTTCCGCATTCCTTCCCAGCATTGAACCGAGCGCCAGCGCGCCGATTCCCTGCGCGCCCCGTGCGAAGAACCTGCGCCTTGTTTCCTGCTCCAGCATCGCGTTGGCAATGGAATCGATCGGATGACGGCCCGGTCCGAATGCGGTGCGCGCCCGGCGATCAATCTCATGCGCGAGTCGGCTGTAGTGGCCCTCTTGATCCGGTCGTAGTGGATTCGGCCCCGGCTTCATTTATTCAGCACCTCATCGAGATTCAGAAATTCGCTGGTGAGCATGGTGAGCGCTGCGTAGTCCGAGGGCTTCAGCGCAGGATCAGGTTTATGCTCGCCCTGGTTGAGGAATTTGCGTGCCTCGTCCTCATGTGCCCCGTAATATTGAGCGTACTTGTCGAAGGATCTCTTCGCAAGCACCCGTTCCGCTGGCGACAAAGTTCGCGTCAGCAACCGGAGCGCAATGTAATCGAGCCGTGCATCGAACTCCAGCGTCGATTGCATGCTGCGTCCTGCCAGTTCCCGGGCCGCTTCCACGAACTGCACGTCGTTCATTGTGACCAGCGCCTGCAGCGGCGTATCCGTGCGTTCGCGCCGCACAACACAGCCCTCACGCGTTGGAGCGTTGAAAATGTCCATGCTGGCTGGCGGCGCACTGCGTTTCCAGAACGTGTAGAGGGACCGCCGGTAAAGCGCATCGCCCGCGTCCTTCTTGTAATAGCGAGTATTAGAGCCATCCATCGCGACCGCTTCCCAAACGTTGTCCGGCTGATAAGGCCGAACGCTGGGTCCGCCAATCTGCGGCGAAAGCAGTCCCGTTGCCGCCAGCGCATAATCCCGCACCAGTTCGCCATCCATACGGAATCGAACGCCCCGGCTGAGCAAACGGTTATCCGGATCTTTATCGAGCTTCGCAGGTGTCGTCACAGCAGCCTGCCGGTAAGTCGCCGACATCACAATCTGCTTATAGAAGCGTTTCATATCCCAGCCATGTTCGCGGAAATCGATGGCGAGCCAGTCCAGAAGTTCCGGGTGCGAAGGCGGTTCGCCCTGGCTGCCAAAATCTTCGGCAGTCTTCACGATGCCGGTGCCGAATATCTCGGACCACATGCGATTCACCGCAACCCGCGCCGTCGTCGGATTATCGTCCGTGAAAAGCCATTGCGCTAAGCCAAGGCGATTACGCGGCATCGCCGAGGTCATCGGCGGAAGAATGGCCGGAGTGTTCGCGCCAACTTCGTCGCGACGTTGGTCGTATGCGCCGCGGTAAAGAATCCAGGCCTTCGGCTCCGTATCCGTGCGCTCTTCCATGACGAGTGAAACGCCACCGCGCTTGTAGATGGGAACGGCCTTGACGTTCAGTTCGTTCTGCTCTTTCGCCAGCGCAATATAAGGTTCGTATTCCTTAGTGAAAAAGTAAGTTTTCAACGCCGCGTCGGCGCTGCCCGTATTCTCTCCTGCGAGCGCCGTCTGTATTGCAGGCCATTCGGCGAGCAGACCCGCCTCACTCTCCGTCACCATCCGTGTGAAAACGCGGAAATCGGAAATTGCGCCATCGGGAAACGCGCGCCCCAGCATCAGCGGCGCATCCGTGCCAAGATCTCCCGCAATCTCGGGATCGTTCAGGCCCCTGCTCAGAATAGGGACTGTTCGCCCGTTCAGATACATCCGCAGGCCGGATTCGTGTCGCGAACCGTCATACGTGAACACCAGGGTGTTCCATGTTTCATGCGTCAGTTGCTGCGAATGCGCCGCACGTACTTCGATGGAACGGCCGCCGTCCCCGGTCAGCTTGAGTCCCGGCATGCGAGTCGTAATATCGATCACCCAGCCGCGATTCTTATCTTTCGAATTGTTCTGCGCCGCGATCGTGTAGTTCTGGTCGGCCTTCGGATAGTAGAACGACAGACTGATGCTGAACGGCTTCTCCGGATCCAGTTTCGGCGCTTCCTTTGACGTATCCACCAACTCCGGAATCGGTTCGCCATCGGCAGGCTTCGGCGTGGAGAGAATCTGCACGCCATCCGGCGGCTTCACCGCGCCGGCAAATGTCAGGTTGACGGTAGTGCCCGGCAGCGAGTCGACCGGCTTCGCGGCAGCGGCCGAAGTCGTCCCGGTCGTTTTCGGCACCGGCTTAATGAAATGCAGTGCCTGCCGTCCAGCCATATTCGAATCGATCAGACTGACGTTCGTTCCGCTCTTCGCAAACGTCGGAATATCCGCATAGAAAATCTCGGCCTTATCCTCCAGCGGCGAATTCATCACCGTCTTCGCGCGCCCGGCGAGCCAGTTCTGAAATGCACTAGACCGCGATTTCTCCATCTCCTCCATCCGCGTACGTAGATCCGCCAGTTGCGCGGAGATCTTGTCCCACGCGTCGCGATCCTCCTGTTTTGGCACAAAAACAACCGGTTCCGGATCCGGAATATTGTCATCCATCACGCGTTGCGTTGTATTTCGAAAGAATGCGCCCAGCGAGTAGAAATCCTTCTGCTGAATCGGATCGAACTTATGATCGTGACACGTGGCGCAGCCGACCGTCAGTCCCATAAACGCCGCGCTCACCGTTTCCGCGCGGTCCTTTGCATAGATCTCCGCGTATTCGTCTTCAATGATGCCGCCCTCGTTCGTGCTGGTGCCGGAACGAATAAAGCCTGTCGCAATGCGTTGGTCAAGCGTAGGGTTGGGCAACAGATCGCCCGCCAGTTGTTCCGTCGCGAACTGGTTGTAAGGCATGTTGCGGTTGTAGGCCTGAATTACCCAGTCCCTATAAGGCCAGATCTCGCGGTAGTTATCGATGTGGATGCCGTGCGTATCGCCGTAACGGGCAACATCCAGCCAGTAGCGCGCGCGTTGCTCGCCGAAGTGAGGCGACGCGAGATATCGATCCACCATATGCTCATAAGCATTCGGCGAAAGATCCTTTATATATAGGTCCAGTTCCGCGGGCGTCGGCGGCAATCCGGTCAGATCCAGCGCAACGCGCCGAATCAGCGTGCGCCGATCTGCCGCTGCCGCCGGCTCCAGGCCCTTCTCTTCCAGTCGCGCCAGAACAAAACGGTCAATCGGATTCCGCACCCAAGCCGGATTCTTTACCGAAGGCGGGGGCGCTTTGACAGGCGCACGATACGCCCAATGTTCCTTCCATTCCGCGCCTTCCTCGATCCAAAGCCTGATCTTCGCGATCTGCGCCGGCGTCAGGCTCTTGTGCGAATACTCCGGTGGCATTCGGACACTCGCATCGGCGGCGCTGATGCGTTGATAAAGCAGACTATCCGTTGGCTTGCCAGGCACCACCACCGAGCCTTCATTGCGCGCGCGAAATACCGATTCCTTCAGGTCCAGCCGCATATCCGCCATGCGTGTATCTGCGTCCGGCCCGTGGCACTGGAAGCAGTTGTCGGAAAGCACCGGGCGAATCTCCCGCTGAAAATCCACCGTGGCGCCCGCCAGCGGCAGGGCGGCAAACAAGAGCGCTAAATATCTGGAGAGCGGCATACTGTGAGCTTTTGAGGACGCTAAATTACAGTCAGTATACAGGAAAAGCGAACCCTTCACCCTGGGCTTGTGTAACTGCTATTCTTCATTCTGTTGATCGCGAATCTAAATCGAATTCTGCGCCTCTACGTGCAGCCGGGCGCAGCCATGAGCGAGATCCTCGATGGTGGCAGTCTCCTGTTCTCCAGCCTCGCCGCACTGGCGGTCTCATTCCTGCTCGGCCGGTCTATTCCCAGCCTGTCGTTCTACATGCCGTTGCTGGTGCTCGCCGTCTTCTACGTGCCGGGAATCCTGATCGTCGGCGGTCTGGTCGGCCATCTCGGCGGAGGCATCCAAACGGCCTTTCGACGCGACTACTCACCGGTGCTGACCTGTGTCGCGGCCGCCTGGACAGTTGCGAATTTGCCCCTGCTGGCAATCGTCTGGTTCCGCCCGGAACTCTTTCTCGCGGCAGTCGCAGTCGCGTATCTCTATTTCGCGTTCCTTGTATTCTTCGCCGTTCGCACGGTGTTTGGCGCAGGCAACGGCGCGTCCATTGCGGTAGTTGCGTTGTCCTGGCTTTCGCTCGCTGCCGCCTGGTTCCTGTGGGGACCCTTACGGTACCTTCTGAGCTGGCTCGCCTCGCCCTTCTTCCTTTTCTATGCTTTCTACTATCTCCGTGGAGAGTTCGGCAGCCTCGGCGACGGCCTGCGCAGCCGCCAGAATTACACGCGCAATCTGGAAGCCGCCGCCATCAATCCGCACGATGGGGAAGCCCAGTATCAGTTAGGGCTGATCTATCAGCAGCGCCGCCAATACGCTGAAGCGATCCGGCGGTTTCAGAACTCCGTCGCGATCGATCCCACCCACGCCGACGCGCAATTTCAACTCGGCCGCATCGCTCGGGAGCAGGGAAGGCTGAAAGATGCGCTCGGCTATTTCCAGGCGGTGGTGAATCAGGATGAAAAGCACGCGCAGAACGAGATCCTGCGTGAACTCGGCGCCCTATATCTGGCAGCAAAACAGTATGGCGACGCCCGCACGGAACTGGAACGCTTCCTCGAACGCCGTCCTTATGATGCGGAAGGCCTCTACTACTACGGACAATCACTCGAAGGTCTGGGCCTCGCGGCGGAGGCGAAAGCGGCTTACACGCGCGCCGTGGAAGCCGTCGACCTCGCCCCGCGTTACGTGCAGCAGCGCGCAGGCAAGTGGGGGCGACTGGCGCGCGCGCAAATCGGAAACTAATCTTTCGCGGTGCCCGTTGGGCATCTGGCTGCTTCCGCCGAGAGACCAGGACGGTCAGGGACTGGGATAAGCATATTAGACAAGCCACTGAAACAAAACGCTTTAATATGTGAGACGGTCCAAAGCTTGCACCTGCGGATACTTGCGCGGAAAATAGTGCAGACAACGCACCCGCGGTCGGTAACACCGCCGCTTTTGGAATCAGGTCTTCTTGACCGTGGAATAAGGTGGGAAAA
Source organism: uncultured Acidobacteriia bacterium (assembly GCA_903825445.1). Lineage (GTDB taxonomy): Bacteria > Acidobacteriota > Terriglobia > Bryobacterales > Bryobacteraceae > BOG-234. The sequence goes on along the minus strand of CAIKAS010000052.1, from coordinate 5,982 downwards.
CTCATGAGAGCTTGGTTAGAGGGGCGCGCCATAAGGGTCTCCCTGGTAGGTGTAGCTGCCGCGGCGATCATCGTGGCGCAGGGCGGAGCAGGCCGCGGCGGACGAGGTGCCGCTGGCGCGTCAGGAGGTTCCGGCGGCCGGGGTGGCGGTATGGCCAATGCCAGAGCCACTGCATTCGATCCCCACGATTTGTCCGGATACTGGGAACTCGGACCCGAAGACAAGAGCATTCCGGCCGCTGACCTGGCGCCGGGAGTCACGAAAGCCGTCTTAGATAAGATGGCGCTGGAGGACGCGGTGTCGTTGCGATGGTGTCGGCCTCTCGGCTTGCCCGCCGTCATGGACAATGGACGCCCCCTCGATATCCAGCAGGGCAAATGGGAAATCCTGATTGCTCCCGAGGCCAACGCGTCGCCGCGCCATCTTTACTTCAACCGGCCCCACATTGACCCCAACATTTTCGATCCGGCGTCGATGGGAGATTCCATCGCACATTGGGAAGGTGAAACGCTGATTGTCGACACCATCGGCTTCCATCCGAAAGACGGCAGGATGCTGATCCCGGGTGGCGGGTTTCGCACCGAGAAGTCGCATCTGGTCGAACGCTACAAACTGCTGAAGAACGGGACCGTGCTGTCCGTAACTTTCACCTGGACGGACCCGAAGGTCTTTCGGACACCGCATACCTACGAGTACCGCTATACGAAGGCAGCGGCAGGCTATGAACCGCGCATGGGGATACCCTGCGATCCTTTTGACGCGGAGCGCACCGAGTTCATCGAGCGCGCCTTCACTCCGGCGCAAAAGGCCGCAGCGGAGGCGGCGTCCATTGAAGCAAAGGCAGCGGCAAAGGCGGCTGCGGCTGCGAAGACAGCGGCGGCCCGACGTTCGGCAGGAGCCGGTGCCGCGTCGGGGGGCCAGGCCGGCAGCAGAACGGCGACCGCACCCGCCAAATCGGCAGCGAAGTAAACCTGAAGCGGAAATAAGGACTGGAGATCGCCTATGTCGAATAAATTGAGATATACGGAACGTGGCATGGCCGTAGTGACTGCCAGGCTCGTTCTGATCGGGGTTTTCCTGACGGTACTGTTGCCCGCGCAACAGCCAGACGCCGGGCAGGGGCGGGGCGGTGGACGTGGACAAGCGGCGCCTGCTCCCCCCACCGTGGAAGGCGACTGGGTGCGTACGGATCCAATCGGTTCCGGCAGTTGGGATGCCCTGACGAAGACCTTTACGCCTGCCTCACTAACCCCGGAAGGTGCGGCGCTGATGCAGTCTGGCGGACGTGGTGGGCGCGGAGGCGGTCGGGGTGGCGCGGGTGGGCCTGGAGGAGCACAAGCTGCCGATACGACGCCTCATGCGGTGGGAGTCGCCTATATCGTACGGCAGGGTTCGTGTGCGTTCAATGGCGGTGGACAACTCACCATGGAGTACGATTCGGAGGGCTTCCACATGGTGTTGGGTAAACAGGAAGCTCTGGTTGTTCAGGAACGCAATGGCTCTCGCCGAATCTATCTGGACGGCCGCGCAATTCCGGACGCCTCCGTGCGACCGCCGTCGAGTTCCGGATATTCCGTTGGGCATATCGAAGCGGACGGCACTCTTGTCGTGGAGACGGGTGACATGACGTCGGGATCGGTTACCGCGGGGGGCTACCGAACGGCGGAGACACGGGTCATCCAGCGTTATATCCCCTCTTCCGACGGAAAACACCTGGTGATTAAATTCGAGTGGATCGATCCGAAGATCTACAAGAAGCCCCACACTTACGAGTACACTTTTGACCGCATGGAACCGGGTTCCTATGCGCTTGAGACATTCTGTGACGCGACTGACCCGCTGTGGAACCAGTCGATCGTTCCGCCCGAGCAAAAATAACGTGCGAGCCATTTACTCAAGACGCGAACTCGGGAAGTATCTCGCCGCAACGGCACTTACTGCTTCCGGCCTGCGGGGCGCGAGTGAAGATGCAGTTTACAGGAGCGTGAAGATCGGAGCGATTACCGGATCTCTGGGGCCGGCCAATCCCGCGCCCGGGCAGGATGTGGTCGACCTGATTATCGAACAGTCCATCGCGGCAAAGGTGGGGACGGTGGAACTGGTCAACACCCCGCTGGAACCCCGCGTGACAGGAGGCGGTATCGGCGGCCAGGCGCCGGCCACCGTCACTCCCGAGTATCAAAAGTCCCGCGACGCCCTGCGCGAATGGAGGATCAACGGACCGCTGGACCGTTTCCGGGAGATTCGCCGGAAGTTCGACGCTGCCGGACTGAATTTATATTCCTTCGTGATGACGATAGGCGACGATTTCACGGAGCCCGAAATCGAGGCTGTGTTCAAACAAATGCAGGCTCTCGGAGTGGATCGTTTCTGCACCAATCAGAGCCGGGTCTCGGCGGGGCCGCGAATTGCGGCTTATGCTGAAAAGTATCGGATCATGCCCGCCTGGCATACTCACGCGCTGGTGAATGACCCCAACGAAGTTGCCTCGCCGGAAAGTCTCGCCAGGCTGCTGGCCATGTCGAAGTACTTCATGGTCAACCTGGATCTGGGGCATTATGCCGATGGCGGAAACGACCCGATGAAGTACTTCACGGAACACCACGACCGCATCAGTCATATACATGTCAAAGACGTGCGCGCTCTCGGGGGTGGCCCGGCCACGGAACTCGGCGAAGGCGTCCTGCGGATCTATGACATGCTGCGGGCGGCCAGGGACAAGCACTATCCAATCGCTTTCATTCTGGAGAGGAGTTACACGACTCCAGGTTTTAGTGCCGTAGAAGAGACGCGCAGGCAAATCGACTGGATGGAGCGCGTGCTGGATTCGTGATACAGCCCTACGATACTGCCACCAATCCGATGAACACCATTGAATGGCTGTTCGCGGCAATGGAGTGCACGCACATCGCTTCCCTCGCGCTTTCCATTGGGACTATTGCGATTGTGGATATGAGTTTGCTGGGTTCAGGCATCCGGGGTCGCAGTCCGGCTCAGCTATTGCGGGCGACGGAGATTTGGACGCTGGCCGGCCTGACCCTCGTGATCACGGCGGGGCTGGCGCTGTTTTCATCCGATCCCCTGCGCTATTACTACAGTCCGACTTTCCGAATCAAGATGTGGTTGCTGCTGACGGGGATCGTTTTCAATTACACGATCCATCGAAAAGTGGCCCGGAGTGGGACGTCGCCAATAGTTTCCAAAGCCGTCGGGGCAATATCGCTGGCCATCTGGATCGGCGTGATTTTCTGCGGTCTTTTCTTTGCGTTCACCGCAGGCGGGTATTGAGGTTCTATGTCTGTCGCGACACTCAGCCATTCTATTCAGACCAGTGGCCTGTTTACGGCCGTTCGCCAGTCGGAGTTGTTTTATCCCACGGTTCTGGCGACACATCTTTCGTGTATCGCAATATTCGGCGGAATGATTCTGATGACTAACCTGCGGCTGCTGGGGCTCGCGCTCAAAAACACGCCGGCTTTCGTAGTAATTGAATCCACCCGGCTTTGGAAGCGCATCGGCTTCGTCGTCATGATTGGTTGCGGCATTCTGTTGGCGGGTTCACATCTGGATAAGTACTACCCAAATCCTTACTTCCAGCTCAAGCTCTCATTGTTGCTGTTGACAGGGATTCACGGATTGATCTTTCATCGCAGTGTGTATTACAACGCTCGTCTTGATGAGCAACCTAAGTTGCCGATGAAGGCGAAACTTGCCGGGGCCACTTCACTGCTTCTTTGGCTGAGTATTGTCATCTGCGGGCGCTGGATCGCTTACTATGACGATCCGAACGCGATTGCCCGCCTTTTCGCGAAACTGGCTCACCTGGTCTAAACCGGCTGGTCGCTACTGGAAGAACGCGATGGCGCGACCGCACCAGCCGACGCCAAACCACAAACACAGTGAGCATGCGCTCACCGCCACGTTTCGCATTCGTGGCCTGGTCTCAGGCGCCGATCGGATTACCCTCCCGAATACTGCGAACTGGTATAAAAGCGCCACGCAGAGCAGCAGCATCTTGAGGCGAATCGGGCCGTTGTGGGCATAGCGCGTAGGATCCGGCAAAAACACCATAATGCCCGATGCGATCGTCAACGCCATGCCGGCCTTGGTCCACGGCCAAAGCTGTTCCGCCAGAAATGGAAGAGACAGTTTCCGAAAGCCGAACCCCAGAAGCCTGATATTCAGGATCAGCGTCGTACCCAGCAGCAATGTAATTCCGGTCAGATGGAGTGACTGCACCAACGGAACGCCATACGGCGTGTCCCGAATAAATGCGTAGTCTTTCGAGTAGTAACACCACTGGACGAAGCGTTGAATGAGGGTATGAAGCATGGCAGATCGGCCGGGCTCTTCTTACAACTCGTAGGCCATGGTGCGGCCGCAGGCGATTACCCCAATCCAGAAAAGCAGCGACAACACTGCGACGATCCGGACACCCAAAGGAGTACTGCCCCCTTCCCATTCCGCCATCTTCGGATAATATCTGAGCTGGTAGTAAAGGGCGTTCACGCCAGCCAGTACCATGAGGATCATTTTGATCCGGAAAAACGTATTGCCATATACTTTCACCGCCTGAGCGGAAAACAACAACATTCCGGTTATAAACATGACGGCAAAGCCAGTCACGGTCCAAGGCATGAGTTGTCCCATCATCATCGACACCGTTTGGCTGCGAAATGAGAGCCGGAGAAGCCGCATATCGAGGACCATGACCATACCCACTGAGAAGGAGAGGGACAGAATATGGCTCCCCTCAATCACCGGAAACACGAAGTTCGATTCTTTAATCCCCACAGCCCACCACGTGTGCTGGAGCCAGTTCAGGACGCTAAGTAGAGGCATTGACGGGTTTATTGTCAGTTAGTCGGCGGCGGCGGAGCCGATCCATCCGCGGCGGGACGCGCAATGTCGTGATAGAGCCGCTTGCCCCCGGGCAGAACGACGTAGAAGAGCGAAACACCTTTGGAGCCATCTTTCATGGGATGACCCACTACCGTAATCGGGTCGCCGGGCTTAAACGTAGCCCTGTTCCAGCCCTGCTTGGACATAATGTTCACGGCGCCGCCTTCCACATCCCAGGTTCCCACCGTTGCCTTGTCGCGACCCTCAGGCACTTTTACGATGATGTGAGTATGCGGGTTTTCCCAGTTGTATTCGAGGACTACGCCCTCATACGTGACGTTCTTCGACATTTCAAACATCGCGAACGAGTGGTGCGCGTAAGCCGCACTCCCGCAGAGTGAAACTACGCAAAGGATTCGCCCGAATATGCCCGATGTCTTCATTGCCGCACTCCTTGGTGTTTCGATGTTTTTCTTTTCAATGGGTGGACCGCCAGTTTGGACCTGATCAACCACGCCTGTTCCACCGTATTGTCCACCCAACGCCACAGGCACTGCAAGGATTTGACTGTCCAGCTGGTTAAAGGGCTTTTTTATCAACGTAATATGCGCCGTTCATCGGGGGCGTCCCGGACGGTACGGGACGCCATTTTCTCGCCGATTTTCGTGATATACTTCTTTGGCGAATAGGCGGATCGGGATCGCCCGATTCGAGCGGGTCCAAATGTCAACCACAACTCCAGTGCGCATTCCTGCGCCTGCGCAATATCCGATCACACCGGCGGACCGGGATGATGCTTACCGGCAACTCGAGCGACTGCTGGGGAGTCCCGTATTCGGCACCAGCAAACGGTATCCCGCATTTCTGCGGTTTGTCGTCGCGACCACGCTGGAAGGGAATTCAGAGTGCCTCAAGGAGCGAACCATCGGAGTGGAGGTATTCGGTCGTGCCGCTGACTACGATACGAATTCCGATCATGTGGTCCGTTCCGCGGCCGGCGAGGTTCGTCGCCGCCTTGCGCAATATTATGCTGACCCGAGTCACAGCGCGGAAGTTCGTGTGGAGCTACCCGTGGGTTCTTACGTGCCGCAGTTTCGGCCACCGGTGACGGTACCCCTCACCGTGGAAGCTGTTCCGCAT
>CAIKAS010000051.1 GCA_903825445.1 uncultured Acidobacteriia bacterium | reverse complement strand
CGGAATTCGACAATCTGCTTGTTTCCAGTCCACTCGCGCACACTGATTTCACCCCCGGGGCAAACAGCCCGCTGACCGACGTTCCCGGCCACGGCACTCACGTCGCCGGCATCATCGCGGGCCAATGGCACGCCGAGGTACCAACCGGCGAATCTGTGGTGGGCCGCGAGACCCGTAACGGCGATACCCCCGATCCCGATCTTCATCTCGAAACCCTCATCCGCATTTCCGGAGTCGCACCGCGGTGCAGGTTACTCAGCCTGAAGGTTGTCGGCCCCACAGGCTCCGGCAAAGTCAGCGGAGTGCTTCGCGCAATTGAACAGTTGCAGCAATGGAATCAATATGGCAAGCGCTTGCTCGTGCACGGCGCCAACATCAGCCTCGGTTACGATTTCGACGCTCGCTGGTTCGCTTGCGGCCAGAGCCCACTCTGTGTCGAAGTGAACCGACTGGTTCGCAGTGGCGTGTCGGTCGTCGTCTCCGCCGGCAATGGCGGATACGCGTCGTTCGTTTTGTCATCCGGAACCGCGGTCGAAAGATTCAGTGATATGTCGATCTCGGACCCCGGCAACGCCGAACTCGCCATCACGGCGGGGTCGACCCACCGGGAGATGCCGCACACCTACGGCGTGTCTTATTTTTCTTCGCGTGGACCAACTGGCGACGGTCGACTCAAACCGGACCTTCTCGCTCCCGGCGAACGAATCGTCTCGTGCGCCGCCGGGCGCGAGCGTGAACGGTACTCCAAGCTCCCAGGCAGAGTGCTCTATTGCGAGCAATCCGGCACCAGCATGGCTGCGCCCCACATTTCCGGCGCCATCGCGGCATTTCTGTCCGTGCGCCCCGAATTCATCGGTGAACCAGAACGTGTCAAGCGTCTGTTTACCTCGAACACCATCGACCTCCATCGCCACCAGTATTTCCAGGGCGCTGGCCTGATGGACCTTATGAAAGTACTCCAGGCCATATGATTACACCCGGTTCCATCGCAGAGTTTCCGTTTTGTGCGCTTGAATTCGGCACTCAAGGCGAAGCAATGTCGCCCACGCAACAGGACCGGCTCGTCGAGGAGTGCAGGCGATCCGAAGTGACAGACCTGATCTTCCTCGCCCACGGGTTCCGCTGCGATGCCGATGACGCAACAACTCTTTATACCGCACTGTTAACCAACCTGCGGACCAATCTGAGCCGGACTGAGTTCGCTCGCAAACTATCGACCCGAAGGTTTGCCGCCTCGGGTGTCTATTGGCCATCGAAGGAATTCCGCGAGGTCTCCGTGCTCGACCGTGCACGCGACGTGCTCGTTGCCGCTAGTGGCAGCAGGCACGCACAGGATCAGGTCGTCGCTTCGGCACTGCTTGCGTTCAAAGACGACATCGACGACCCGACTGAAGGCTTTTCGCAGCTGAGTGAAGTCCCAGGCTCCGAACTGCTCGACAAGTTGCGGGCAGAACGGCAACCCACGCTCGACGAAGACGGTGGTATCGATTGCCTTTCCTGCGCCACATCGGTTCTCGGCGCGGTGGATAAATTCCTGAACCTGCTCACCTGGAACACGATGAAAAATCTCTCGGGGCTCGTGGGTATGATCGGACTCGCGGAAGTGATCGAGGTATGCCGCTCGCAGGTGCCAGGCCTGCGCATGCACCTCGTGGGGCACAGTCTTGGCGGCCGTTTGATGACAGCATGCTGCAAAAGACTCGGTGAGCGGGGAACGGCACGAATCGCGTCGCTAAGCTTACTCGAAGCCGCTTTCTCGCACTTTGGTTTCAGCCCGGACTCAGGCGACGGTCAGCCCGGTTTCTTCCGCGGCGTCGTCGAAAGCAGCATCGTGCGAGGCCCGATGATTTCGACGTTCTCGCGACAGGATTCAGTAGTCGGAACCGCCTACGCACTAGCCTCTCGTCTAGCGAGAGACCGTCTACAGTCCATCGGCGATTCGTCAGACCCATACGGGGGTATCGGGCACAATGGAGCTCGCAGCACTCCTGAATCCACCGTCGAACTGCTCCATCAGGCAGGCACGCCTTACAGCTTCCGTTCAGCCGTTGTGACATGCCTCGATGGATCGGCAACCCCTGAGAGGGTGGCACTCATAACAAGCCACGGCGATGTCACCAATCCGCACGTCACTTACGCTGTCGCATCGGCCATTACTTCCTGGTTTCCGACTTCAATGTAGGCCCACCCGAACCGGCGCTTGCCGAAACAGCACCCGGCACCCCACCCGATGCCCCGTGCGCACCCGACGCTCCGGCGGCCCCCGAGCCGGGCACGTCTTCGTTCAGTATTGGCGCAGGCTTGTACTGAATAATCAGCGTGACTCGCCGGTTGGAAGCATCCTCCGGATCATCCCGATTACGCAGGCTCTGGTCCGCAAACCCGCGCACCTGCGTGACCTGATCGTCACGCATCCCGTTACCTTGCATCCAGCGCCGGGCAGCGTTCGCGCGATCCGCCGAAAGTTCCCAGTTCGAGTAATCCTTCCTGCCTACGTATGCTTTCGAATCCGTGTGACCTTCCATTGTGACGGAGTTTGGCAGTTTGCCGATCTCAGCGGCCAGCAGCGCCATCAGGTCTTTCCCGTACGAAGTCGGGTCCGCGTTCCCGGATTGGAAGAACATGCCCTGCGCGTCTTCCACCAATTCGATGCGCAGCCCTTCGCCGGTGACTGTCATCACCACATGCTCCTTGACCTTTTCGAGTGGTTGCGATGTCCTGATCGCCTGCTCCAGTTTCTCCTTCAGCTTGTTCATGTCATCTTTTTGCAGCGACAGACTCTCACTGCCGACGCCACGCAACCCGTTGCCGACGTCTTTGCCTTTTCCCGTGGGGTCATTGAAATATCCGCCGATCGCCTTCTTCACCTGTTCGCTGCTGCTCACCAGCCACAAGACCATGAATAAGGCCATCATCGCCGTCACGAAGTCCGCATAGGCGACCTTCCACGCTCCCCCATGATGAGCCGCATGCCCCTTTTTCACTCGCTTGACGATGATGATTGGCTGAACCGGTGCTGGCACCTAAGCCGCCTTCGCGGCGGCAGCGGCACCGCCACCCTTACAGGCCGCTTCCATCTCCTTGAAAGTGGGCCTCATTTCATGGGGAATCGCCCGACGAGCGAACTCCACGGCAATGGATGGGGCCATGCCCTTGGCAAATGCCAGTAATCCCGCACGCAGCATCTGATGAAACTGCGTGCTGGCGTCGACAATCTTTTCGATGTTCGACGCCAGCGGAGAGACCATGCCATACGAGAGCAGAATTCCCAGGAACGTCCCCACCAGGGCCGCGCCAACCTTCTCGCCGATCTCCGATGGCGGCCCGTTCAGCGATCCCATCGTAATCACTACACCCAGCACGGCCGCGACAATTCCCAGCCCCGGCAATGCGTCCGCCACTGTCGACAGAGCCCGCACAGGCGTCATGAGTTCATGGTGATGAATGTCGATGTCGCTCTCGAGGATCGCGTCCAGATCGTGCGGCGCCACAACGCCAGAAACGGACATGCGCAGCGTGTCGCAGATGAAGTGCAGCATATGGTGATCCTTAAGCATCTTCGGATACTTCGAAAAAGTGGCACTCTTTTCGGGGTTTTCCACATCCTCTTCCAGCTTCGCCATGCCGCTCTTACGGGCAAACTGAAAAATATCGTTCAGCATTTTCAGGCTTTCCAGATAGTAGTCCTTTGAGTAGGGGTTGCCTGTAAGGACACCCAGAATGCTCTTAACGATCTTGATAATCACCGGTAACGGGTTCGCCACAAGGATCGTGCCGATTGCCGCTCCGCCAATGATGATGAGTTCGTTGGGCTGGACAAGCACCATCAGCTTGCCGTGTTCCAGAAGGAATCCGCCAATGACGGCGCCGAACACTACTATAATGCCAATAATTGCAAACATGGGCTAAAGTTACTGATCGTCCCGCCCTCCCAAACCTTGAGCCGATCCCCTGCCCGCACAACGCTTTAGACTTCCTGCCTTGCCCGGCAGTACAAAGTGGGCCTCGGGATGCTATCATTCGCGGAGAATGACTGAATACAGCATCGGCCTTGATCTGGGCGGTACCAACCTGCGGGCAGCCGCCATAGATCGTGAGGGGAGGTTGCTGCACCTCGTCACTGGCCACACCCAATACTCCGAAGGCCGCGAGGCAATTATGGCCGACATGGTCGACGCCATCGCCTCCCTGCGTGATCAACAGGGCGCGGTTGGGCTCGGTGGTATTGGCGTGGTCGTCCCGGGTTTTATTTCCCTAAAAGAAGGAGTAATACGCAACTGCAATAACATTCCGTCGCTTGAGAATTTCCCCATCCGCGAACAGCTGAGCCAACGCTTAAACGCGCCGGTCATTCTCGAAAATGACGCAAACGCCGCCGCGGTCGGCGAGCATTGGATCGGCGCAGGGCGTGGTGTGAACGATCTGGTGCTTCTCACCCTTGGGACCGGAATCGGCGGTGGTGTTATTTGTGACGGCAAGCTGGTCCGGGGGTTCATGGGAATGGCCGGCGAACTGGGACATATCACCGTAGTGCCAAACGGGAATCCCTGCGGTTGCGGCAATCGCGGATGCCTCGAAAAACATGCTTCCGCCACGGCAATTTCGGCTTTGGCAAGACTTCTCGGCTACGGCGATGTCACGGCAAAACAGGTATATGAGCGCGCTGTCGCCGGCGATGAGCGGGCACGCGAGATTTTCGCTTCCATGGGCGAGGCGCTGGGCATTGCACTGGCCAATCTGGTGAATGCCTTCAACGCGCCGCTATACCTGCTTAGCGGAGGTGTGATAGGAGCGTGGGAATTCTTCGCCCCCGCGATGCTCACCGAAGCCCGCCGCCGGTCTTTCAGCTTCCGCACGACCGATACGCGCGTGGAGAAAGCAAAACTGGGTGGGGAAGCCGGCCTGTTTGGCGCGGCCTACTTGCCCTGGTCGAAATAAGAAGGTCGCTTCGGCGCGTCGCCCTTGCCGGCCAAAAAACCCTCAGTCGAGATCGATGCCGCGCGGCTTTTTGCCAAACTCCGGATTCTCCTTGGCCTGCTTCAGCAGTTCATCGAATTTCCGGTTCAGCACCTGGCCCTGATTCTTTTCTGTTTCGAATGACTTGCGGAAGACTTCGTCGCGCCGTCCGGCCTCGCCCTTCAGCTTCGCCACAGCCGCCGTTAGATCCTCGATGACCGGTGGCTTCACGTGCTCCTGGTGCGAGATCACAGCGCGCAATTCGCCGTCGATCTTGAGATCCGCCTGGCAGCAGGG
>CAIKAS010000050.1 GCA_903825445.1 uncultured Acidobacteriia bacterium | reverse complement strand
TGCCGTCCGCATGAACCGCGCCGTCCTGCCGGTCATGCGAAAGCAAGGCAGTGGTTTGCTCCTGCACATCAGCAGCGGAGCCGGTCGCCTCGTGATTCCAGCCATGGGTTTCTACTGCGCCAGCAAGTTCGCGCTTGAAGCTTTGGCCGAAAGTTATCGCTACGAACTGGCCTCGCTCGGTATCGACTCCGTGCTCATCGAGCCAGGTGCCTACCGCACCCCGATCATGGCGAAGTTCGAAAAAGGAGAAGACCCTGCCCGCACTGCGGAATACGGCGAAGCGGCGGGCCTCCCCGGGAAAATGGGTGCCAGAGTTGCCAGTTCGCAGGCCGACCCCCAGGATATTGCGGACTGCATCCTCAAGATTATGCGAACACCTGCTGGTGAGCGGGCACTCCGCTATCGGGTCTCGGCGAACGACCTTGGCGTCTCCGGAATCAACACCCTCACGGATGAAGTGCAGGCGAAATTCCTCGAAGCGTGCGGCATCGCAGAAATCACAACATTCGCGGGCTAACCGTTTTCGACCCGCGCCTTTACGTCCAGGTACGCCGCATCAATGAGTCTGCTGAGCGCTGTGGCGTTTAACGCCGTTCCCGGCCTCAGCTTCACATGACGCATGAACTTGCCCGTGCCCTGTAATAAGCGGGCCGGATCCGGCAGAGCTGCGCCCTGAAAGAACCCTACGTTCACGTGTGAAGTGAATACATTGACGTAGCCGAAAGGCACATCTCCCAAACATGCCACTGGACAGCCGTCATGCAAAAGCTCCCGGACTTCGTCTCCGCACTTTCGCATCACCTCAAACCAGTGATGCGCCGAGGCCCCCAATTCACCTGCATGTTCTTTCATCCACGCATCGATCGCGGGGTTTCGCTCGACAGCGCCATTAAATCGCAGCAATTCCACTCTCATGTCGCCTTGCATTCTCTCGGCCTCAGGAATCACTGATTGCCCGAAGCTGCACCGGCCCCGGCCGCCCTCGCCTTCCCCACAACTTCCTGTACCTCCAGCGTCTCCCGAACCTTCGCCAGCAGTTGATCCGGATTGAATGGCTTCGCCATGAACGCCATCTCCATCGACACAATCCCGCGTTCGGAAATCGCATCTTCCGAATAACCTGACATGTACAACACTCTCATTGCCGGCCGCGATTCCCTTAATCTCACGGCCAGTTCCTGACCGTTCATTTGAGGCATCACCAAATCCGTAATCAGCAGGTGGATCGGTGACTCAAATGATTCCGCAATGCCCACACCGTCGGGACCTCCCGAAGCCTGTAGTACCGAATATCCGGCGCTCGACAAAACCGACACGGCATAGCTGCGCACATCGTCCTCGTCTTCCACTACCAAAATGATGGACTTGTCCGCCTGAGTGTTTGCGGAATCCGTAGCCGGTAACACTTCAGTGGCATGGGTGCGATGCGCGCCGGCCTCTGGAAAATAAAGACGGAAGGTTGTGCCTTCCCCGGGCTGGCTCGTCACTTCAACCCGCCCCGCGTTCTGCTGCATGATTCCGTACACCGTCGCCAGTCCGAGTCCCGTCCCCTTTCCAGGATCTTTCGTCGTATAGAAGGGTTCGAATACATGCAGCCTGACTTCATCGGTCATACCGACTCCGTTGTCCGTCACATCCAGCAGTACCCAGGCACCGGCGTCCGTCTTCACATTCTTCGTTTCCAGAATGATCCTGCCGCCGTGTGGCATGGCGTCGCGCGCGTTAACCAGCAGATTAGTCAGTACCTGATGTATCTGCCCGCCATCCACGCAGACAGTTGCAGGGGACGCGCCGGGGCGCATAACCAACTCGATGTCTTCCCCCAGCAGCGGTCCTAACATGTCCCGCACTTCTTTCATCACCGCGTTCAGATCGTGATTTGAGAGGCGGACCGGCAGTTTGCGACTGAACGCCAGCAGATTGCCCGTCAACTCGGCTGCCCGTTCTCCGGCGTCGTGGATCTTGGTGAGCGATTCCTGCCGCTCCCGGCTATTCGCCTGCCGTCCGAGCAGAATCGCGCTATAGCCGTTGATGATGGTCAGCAGGTTGTTGAAGTCGTGCGCGATTCCTCCCGCCAGCCTGCCGATGCTCTCCATCTTCTGGGCCTGCAGTAACTCCGCCTCCAGCCGCTTGCGATCCGTTACGTCGCGCAGTACCCATTGCGTTCCGGTAATCTTGTCATCCTCTTCTTCCACTGGTGTGACCAAAGCCTCAATCCAGATCGACGTTCTGTCCGGCCGCTGCGCTTCAAACTCCAGAGGCTCGGAAATCCTCTGGCCTCTCATCGACAGTTCATGCCTTTCCCGTACCGCCGCCGACCATTGCGGAAACGCGAAGTCGTCGAGCGATACCTCATTCATATCGCCGTCTTCCACTTCGAACCACGCGCGGAAACGCTTGTTGGCAAACGCCAGCTGGCCATCGGCGTTTTCTACTACGATGGCGTCGTTAATGTTCTCCACCAGACGCCGATAGCGGTTTTCGCTTCTGCGCAGTTCTTCTTGTGATCTCTCCCGTGCGGCAGTGAGGACCCGTTCGGTCAACTCGGCCCTCCGCCTGTTTCGCTTGGCGGTCAGCACCGTGACTACCGGGAAGTTGCTCAGCAACGCGACGGTGACAGGCAGCGGAGAAAACAACAGTCCTGTGGCGGATACCAGCCAGGCGCTGCCTGCCCATACCGCCGCCACGCCCGCCAGTACGATCCACACCGCTCGCCAGGCATGAAGTTTCACAACCAGGAGCGTGCAGGCGACACCGCAGCAAAGGGCCAGTAGTATTTCCCAAAACAATGCACTTGCGGGCCGATGCAGGAAGTCGCCGCTGATCAGATCGTCGATGGCCGTCGCCTGAACTTCAACGCCCGGGAAATGGGCGTCCGCCGGTGTCGACGTTGGGCCTGGCAATCCAATAGCCGAGCCGCCCAGTAGGACGATCTTACCCGCTAGCATCTTTGTTGGCATTCTGCCGGTCAAAACATCCTCAACCGGGACATACGGGAAAGTCCGGCCAGGGCCGCGAAAACGCAGTCGCATCGACGCCTGCCCTTCGAGCGGGACCATTTCGGTACCCATGCGAAGGTGATCCGCTTCGTGCGCATTCAATACAAGTTGCATGGCTGCGTTGTTCCCGGAGACCGCCTGGCTATAAGTTCTGAAAGCCGCCAGTGCCAGACTTGCATACTGCCGGTCGCCTAATTCCATCACCAGCGGCACTCGCCGCAACTTGCCGTCGCGATCCGCCGAGGCATTTAAAAATCCCTCGTCCGACGCGTTTGCGGAAAGGACGCGTGAATTACAAAGCACGCCGGAAGGATGAAAGAGTCCCGACAAACCCGCGTTCCCGGTTTCGTCATCCGGTGGGCCCACCACTGCCAGAGGCAGCGCATGCGCGGCGCATCCCGAGGAGTTTGTTGCGCCGTCGAAGCGAAACCCATAGCCCAAAACAACTGGGTTGCCGCGCATCACGCCAGCGAGAACTTCGTCATTAGTCTTTCCAGCTGGTGTGTCTGTCGATTGAAACGACGCTGCGTCGTCCTCGGCGTTCAGAATCGTGTCGAGCGCCACCGCCGCCGCTCCGTCGTCCAGGATCCGCCGGACAATCTTTCCCAGCAAGTCCCGCCGCCAGGGCCAGCGTCCATATCGGGAAAGACTAGCCTCGTCAATCTCTGCAATGACGACTCGGCCTGATTGTTTTCCCGCTCCCGCGAGTGTCGTGACTTGGTCTGTTGCCCAGTTGTTTACCTGCGCGACGGGTTCTGGAGACCAAAGGAATATGGCTGCAACAGCAACCGCAACGGCCGCTCCTGGGAGGATGACACGCATTTCCAGCGCCTAACGAACAATAACTTCTACACGGCGATTCAGTCGTTCGTTCACATTCCGGCCGGTCTTCACCAGAAGGTCGGCATCACCATGGGACTCCACAAAAAGATTCCCGGCCTCTACTCCCTGCCGCTGAAGAATAGTCGCGACGGTCTGTGCTCGCCGCAAGCCAAGCGTGAAGTTTGCCTGGGGAGTGCCGGTCGTATCGGTGTGGCCGATCAGGCTGATTGCTGTCGAGTGCCGATCCTGAATCGCCTTCACAACATTCGCCACCGCGGCCTGGGATTCCGCATCCAGAGCATCGCTGTTCTCTCCGAAGTGAAGCGTGAATGCCACTTCGGCCTCCGGCAGATCGCTCAACAAGGTGCCAAACAAGCGCTGTACTTCAGCCTGATTCACCGCAACCGGAGCCGCTGGAGCCACAGTGGCGCTCTCCACCCGCACTTCCTGGTAAGGCTGGGTAATGGTCTGAGAGCCAGCCTGATTGGTAATTGAGATGCCACTGGCCTTACCATCGGGCTCGGGCAGCAATACGAACAAATTCTGTTTCGGCGCGGGCGCGGCGGCCTGCGGAGCTGGTGCGGGAGCCGGCGGCGGCGCGGGCGGCGGTGTGTGTCTGCATGACCACAACATGCAGGAGAGCATCAGAGCCGCAAGTGCGATCCGGGCCGTTCTCATATTTTTAGTTCCCATCGAGCGACACCGCAAAATGAGTTCCTCTCAGTCCCAGCACTCCCACCGGTGTTTCAACACTCACGGATTGCGGTGCGAATTGAGCAATTCTGCCGGATACGTACGCCAGAGCCCCGTGTACCAACTGCAATAAAAGACCGAATTTCGCACCCGATGGATCGTAAACGAAACGATCGATCTTGAGCTCGCTGTTTGGTCCCAGTGAAACGCGTGTGCCGTCCTGAAGAATAGCGCCAAGTCGTCCGTCCGCGCCTGTTTGCAGCGTATCGTTCAGCAGCAGATGGGTTCCGCCGGTAATAGTAATGGTGTCAGTACCCCGTCGCGCAACAGTGCGCCCTGTCGCGCTCTTGACGCTGCCCACGACCGCGTCCGCCGCCCGAACTGGCGACACGGCAAAAACTACATTGAATAGAAGAACAAAAGCTGATATTTTCATCAAAAGTGCACTTTAGCACAAATAGTCATGAAAAATCTCTGCGAATCTCTGCGATCTCTGCGCGAAACCCTGGCGATGCCTATATCAGTGCGTTAGCGCATAAATCACATCGTTCACTCCCAACCGAATCCCCAGCGCCGAATACCGCTCCGGATACACCGGATCGTCCGCATACTCCCACGAATCGCCCACATCGTTGTTGTACGTAATTGCCACGATCAGATGGCCTTTGTCGTCGTAAATCGCCCGCCATCCCGGCACAGTGCCCACCCACCGGTCCGCCATCCCCCCGCGCATTGCCCACTGCCCCATAATCTGGTACCGCTCATCGAGGTTGTAGACCATGTGAAAAATTGCGTCACTATTCTCAATTTCCACCACCGGCCGGTCCGGCACAACTTCCCGCATGGTCTCCATGAAACGATCCCATTCCGCCTTACCCCAGAAGTCGTCCAGCATCAGGAAACCGCCTCGTAACAGGTATTCCCGTACCCGCGAAATCTGCTCGCCCGATAGTTTCCAGTCACCCATCTCTCCCGCCGCGATAAACGGATAGTTGAAAATGTCGAACTCATCGTCGGGATTCACCGGCTGTTCTGCCGACCGTGTATGCACCCGCGTCAGTCGCCGCATCGCCAGGGCAAAGTTCCGGTCCGCGCGGGGATAATCCTGGGTCCAGCTCATTCCGCCCTGGCGCCAGTCCCGATCCGCAATCTCTGCATATCCGCGCGATCGCGAAAACAGCCCGTAAGGATGTGACGGATACATCAGCCTTGCAAATATGAACTCGGTCTGTTCCTCGTAATCTGGTGGAACTTCGATGTCGTCGTAAGACTCAAGGCTCCGGTAAACGCGGAAAGGCTTCGGCAGCGTCGGATCCGCGCTCGCCCTCGGACCCTCTAACCCGATCACGGCGGCAGCGCAAATCGCGGCGAGCACGCACCCGATCAGGACAATCCCCGCCGATCTTTGACGCCAGTAGCCCACTGCCCGTGAGCATAGCACCGAAACTGACCCTCAGCCGCATACCTCTATCCGAAAAAGGGGTAATATCGTTCGCGCCCAAAACAGCGTAGCCTCTTTACCTGTGACCACCCGGTTAGTCGCGCTGCTTCTGTTCGCCATCGCAGGACTGATGCAGCCGTTCCTCGCAGCCTCAACAGGTGCGGGGAAATCGCAGGCAACTCATCTTCCCCCCCGTTATCTCTCCGACGCACAGCTTCTGAGTGCGATCAAAACCAAACTGGCCAAATCGAAACTCAAGGCCGACCACTTCACTGTCACAGTCGTGAAGGGAGTCACCACCTTCGAAGGCACCACCAGTATCATGCAACACAAAGGTGCCGCCACCCGAATCGCCCATACCAGCGGCGCCGTCGAAGTGCGCAACAACATTCGGATCTCCGAGGAGGCCAAAGCGAAAGCCGTCGCAGGCCTGACGAAGGCGCGTTCCACCCCCGTTCCCGCCACATCTCCGGCCAAAACTGCCCCGCCAGCCCCTGAGCCGATCCCACGCGCTGCGGTCATTTTTCCCCCGGCTTCACAGTAGGTCAAATCGACACATACAACCTCGCTCCAGATCAACCGATTCCGCGAGATCGGCCACGTCGCAGTGCAGCCTTTATGTCTCCCATATTGCGACGTAAAATACTATCAATAGGGCACATCCATTGGGTTCGTACCACCGGAATAAGGCATTTCTCTATTCCATAGGAAAATTCCGATCAACTAAAATGACAAAATGCCATGGTATGTGACATATTGTCACTTAGCACTTCGCGATACTGGGTCCAGTACCCGCGTTTACATGCGTTTTTGTGATTGCTCATTTGGCCAGAAGTTTGCATACTATAAATAGCAGGTGATGGGAATGTCAACGAAACTACGATTATTGTTAAAAGCAACACTGGCCGCCCTCGCGGTCGGTTCAGCCGCGTTCGCTGGAACTGTTGCCCCGGATCTTAACGCGCTAAGCCCGAGCACGATGCTCCAGGTCATTGCCACCCTGAATCCTTCGCAAACGCCGTCCTCCGATAGTCTGATCGGTTCCGTTACTGTCAACACTCTCCAGAACGCATTGGTGTTGCAAACAACAGCTGCCGCCGCTCTCAGCCTTGCTAACGATCCTGCTGTTGCACACGTATCTGTCAACCACGCTCTTTTGGGCAGCGGCTCATTGGTCTATGATTTCACGCCCCAAACCGTCCAGCCGTCCGCTACCTACACGGGCACTTCTCCGAATGGCAGTTTTGGCACGGGCATCGGTGTTGCGGTCATCGATAGCGGTATCCATACCAGCAATATCGATTTGAGTGGTAGCGGACTCGCGACCAAGGCGGCCAATCTTAGCAGTCGCGTTTGGTACCAGCAAAGCTTCATTCCGTACGAGACCACGCCCGATGATCTTTACGGTCACGGCACGCACGTCGCGGGCATCATTGCCGGTGACGGTTCGAACAGCTATGGCGCTGCGTTCTCGCACGACATCCATGGTGTCGCGCCCGGCGCTCACCTCATCAACCTGAAGGTCATTGATCAAAATGGCGCTTCGACCGATGCCGAAGTGATCCAGGCGATACAGACAGCCATTCAGCTCAAGAACATCTACAACATTCAGGTCATTAACCTGTCTCTCGGCCGTCCGCCGTTTGAAAGCTACACTGTCGATCCGCTCGATCAGGCCGTGGAACAGGCTTGGGCAGCTGGCATCACAGTGGTGGTTGCCGCCGGAAATGGTGGCCGCCCGGAACCGGGTGCCACGACGAACGGCTACGGCACGATTCTGGTGCCTGCAAACGATCCTCTGGTGATCACCGTCGGTGCGATGAATACGGAAGGCACTGCGGACCGCAGTGACGACCTGATGACCACCTACAGTTCAAAAGGCCCGACGCTGGGTGACGCCGTCGTGAAGCCCGACATCGTGGCTCCCGGCAACCAGATCTTCTCGATTCTGGTCCCCGGTGCGACCTTGGAGACTGTCGAGTCTGGCAATGTTGCGCCGCTGTCTGCCTACATCACCTCGCCCGCCGGTCAGGCCAGCAATTACTTCGCGCTCAGCGGCACCAGCATGGCCGCCGCCGCCACCAGCGGCGCCGTTGCCTCGCTGCTCAGCACTCCGGCCAATGCCGCACTGACCCCTGATCAGGTCAAGGCCCGCCTGATGGTGACCGCGACGAAGAACTTCCCGACATCGTCCACAATCACCGACTCGACAACTGGCCAGACCTTCGTCGTCCAATACGATATCTTCACGGTCGGAGCCGGTTATCTCAATCTGGATGCGGCTATCGCAAGCACTGCGACGCTGCCCGCCGGCTTGACTGCGGCATCGCCGATCGCCACCGTCGACGGAACACTCGATGCGAACGGTAATGCCGTTGTAACCATCACCAATGATCTTTCCGCCGCGTGGGGTTCCTCCGCGGCGTGGGGTTCCTCCGCAGCTTGGGGTTCCTCCGCAGCATGGGGTTCGTCGGTGTGGACCGCCGGTTCGTCTGCGGCATGGGGTTCGTCTGCGGCATGGGGTTCGTCTGCGGCATGGGGTTCGTCTGCGGCATGGGGTTCGTCTGCGGCATGGGGTTCGTCTGCGGCATGGGGTTCGTCTGCGGCATGGGGTTCGTCTG
>CAIKAS010000049.1 GCA_903825445.1 uncultured Acidobacteriia bacterium | reverse complement strand
CGGATTCGCGAGGGACGTTGCGGCACATCCCGAGTACGGGCTCTGCAGCCGACGGAAGACATAGTTCAAACCGGTTTGAAGTAGCACCGGATGATAGGGAAGCTGTGGGATTGAGCGCGCAAGCGTGCCCGCGGCCTCATTTCGATTCATCCGTGTAGCTGAAACCCTGCCCCGAAGCACGACACACTCGGGGTGGGAGACCAGAGGGCGAACATCGAAATTGGATGCAGATGTTTCGAGCCGGCGCGAGTCGGCAAAGAGCATATCCATTGGATGCGGGGTTCATTCCGTGCCTCGTTGAGGGTCTCGATATCGTATCGGGGCCAAATAGATGTCGTTCAATTAACCGCCGGCCGGGGGAGGGTTACAGCTACCTTCCCCGGTCGCTCGACGTATCAGCCAGGGAGTAGTGTTATTTCAGTTATTGACAAATATATCATCAGGGGATATATTTGCAGTTGAGCATACGCTTATGCGACCCACCACAAAACTCGCGCTGTTGATTGCCTTCACCGCGACCGCCGTCTTCGCCCAGTCCAAACCGTCTTTTGAGGTAGCCACCGTAAAGCCGTCCGCGCCCATGGACCAGGCCGCGATGATGGCCGCCTTGCAGCACGGAGGGAAGATGCCCTTCGGTGTCGACATCGACAACAAGCGCGCGGAGTACAGGTATCTCGACCTGAAGACACTCCTGACCTACGCCTATGGCGTAAAGCCGTACCAGATCACGGGGCCCGATTGGATGTCATCCACGCGTTTCGATATTGTCGCTAAATTGCCGGATGGATCTACGAAGGACGACGCGCCGAAGATGTTGCAGTCCCTGCTCGAAGAACGCTTCGCCCTCAGGGTCCACCGCACCACCGCCGAGCACCCTGTCCTCGCTCTCATCCCCGGCAAGGGTGGCCCAAAGCTGAAGCCCTCTGCAGGGACGCCCGTACCCATTGATGAGAGCGCCCCGCTGGGGCCCGGCGAAATGCGGATGGATGGTCCCGACGGCCCCATGCGCGGGAGGGTGGATCTGACCACTATGAGTTCGGTGCTCGATATGGGGCTGAAAGGCAAAATGGCCTACAAGATGAATCCCGCGACGCAGTCGTTCCATATAGACCTTATGATGGTCACGATGACGGGTTTTGCGGATATGATGACCCAACTCATGACCCAGATGGGCGGTGGCACGGGCGGTCGACAGATCGTGGACATGACCGAAATCAAAGGAAACTATGACGCGGCGGTCGAGATATCAATGGCCGAAATGATGGCCATGGCGAGAGCTGGCGGCATAGATACGCCCGGCGCGGCAGGCGGAGCGACAGGCGGACCCGCCACGGCATCCGATCCCGGCGCCGGCGGCACTTCCATCGCGGATGCACTGCAATCCATGGGCTTGAAACTGGAGTCCCGCAAGGCGATGGTGGAACAACTGATCGTGGACCACATCGAGAAAACCCCCACCGAAAACTGAATCTATGGAAACCTCTAATCTGCCGCTTCCCCCGGCTACTTTCTACATCCTCTTCGCCCTCGCAGGCGGAGAAAAGCACGGCTACGCCATCATGCGGGAAGCACGTGAAATCTCCGAAGGTGCGTTCGATCTCGGCCCAGCCACGCTCTACACCACGATCCAGCGACTGCTCGATTCGGGCTGGATCGAAGAATCCGAAAGCCCCGAAGGCGCCGATAGCCGCCGGCGCTACTACAGCCTGACCCGCCAGGGTCGCGTTACTCTGCAGTCCGAACTCCATCGAATGGAATTGATCGTGCGCAAATCGAAAGCCCTCGGGTTGCGTACTGTGAGGGCAAATTCATGAAGAAATTTATCCCGCTCAGTTCGCGCGTCTATGCCGCGATGATTACGCTGGGTCCAACCGATCTCTGCCAGAGGTTCGGCCCGGAAATGACGCAGGTCTTCGCCGAAGACCTGGACGACAGCTACCGCGCCTGCGGCCTCGCTGGTGCCGCCCGTGTCTGGCTGCGCGCCGCCAAAGAACTCATTCGTATCGCCGTGCCAGAGCAGATTTCAAAACGCGAATTCGCTGTGCCCTTCATCGTTTTCGCTCTCTTCTGCGTCGAAACAGGGTTCCAGATCCTCGCGCTTCGCCATATTTCCCCGCAACCTTTGGCCCCGGAAATCGCCATGGCGCTCGCATTCGGACTCCTCGCCGCCGCAGCAGCCTTCGTTGCCATCCGCGCAGGCAATCGCAGCCTGCCGCAGCCACTGGATCTGGGGGCCGCGTCATGCTCGAAGTCCGAAATCTAACCAAGCGGTTCCGCAGCCTGACGGTTGTCGACCGCGTGAACTTCACCGTGCGCGCCGGCGAGATCACCGGCTATCTCGGCCCCAACGGCTCCGGCAAAACGACCACCGTGAAGATGATGACCGGCCTTCTGCATCCCTCAGAAGGCGAAATCCTGTTTCGCGGCACGAATTTGCGCGAGGATTCCACGCTGTTCAAACAGCGCCTGGGCTACGTTCCCGAAGAGCCTAACCTTTATGGCTATCTGACCGGTCTTGAATATCTGCAACTAGCCGGTGGGCTGCGCGGACTTTCGGACCGCTATGTCACGGACCGCGCCAACCAGTTGCTCGAATTGTTCTCCCTGCGTGACGCGCGCTGGGCGCCGATTTCGACGTACTCGAAAGGCATGAAGCAGCGCATCCTGATTGCGGCGGCGTTGCTGCACGATCCGGATCTGCTGATTTTCGACGAAGCGCAGTCGGGGCTCGATATTGCGAATGGTCAGCTGTTCCGCCATCTGCTGCGCGCGCTGGCGGCGCGAGGTAAAGCGGTGCTCTATATTTCGCATGTTCTCGAACTGGTGGAGAAGGTATGCGATCACATCGTCGTGATCTACCGGGGACGAATTGTGGCCGACGATTCCGTGGGGCGGCTGCGTGAACTGATGCAACTTCCCAATCTGGAAGAGATCTTCAGCCAGCTGGTGCAACAGGAAGACATGGAATCGCGCGCGCAAGAAATTGCGGAAGTGATTGCCCGGAGACCATGATGACCGTCTTCCGTCGGCTTCTCGTCTTGTTTCAGGCGCGTTTTTTCGAGAACGATACCGTCTCGCCGGACGGAGGCTTCGAAACCAATATCTGGCAGGTGCTGGGTTTCCTCGCCGCGCCAGGCCTGTTCATTACCTACTTATTTATGCCGTGGTATCTGCGATTGGCGACTCAACACGTCGATCTCGCCGGCCAACTCGCGCTCCGCATGTTCCGCTTGTTTTTCCCTGCATTCTCTTTTGCTGTAGTCGGTTTTGCGACGTTTTTTCAATGGGACAAATTGCTCCCTGACCGCCGCGACTTCCTGATTCTCGGCAGCTTTCCGATCCGCTTGCGAACGCTGCTCGGGGCAAGTGTTTCCGCGCTCTTATTGTTCTTGCTGATGCTGACCGCAGCCATCAACCTGTTCCCGAACATACTCGCGCCCCTGCTTTCATTGATGCTGCCCGAGGTTCGCGCGGCGGGCTATTGGCGTGTTGCTGGATCGCAGATCGGCGCCACGGCCGGGAGTTCGCTATTCGCATTTTTTGCCGTAGCGGCGTTTCAGGGCGTGCTCATGAATGTGACCACGCCGCGCGTCTTCCGCCGCATGTCGCCGTGGATACAGGCCGCCGGCATGAGCCTGATGATTCTCTCGCTGGTTCTGTACCCGGTCTACGCGATGATGCTGCCGGTGGCGGCTATGACCCGCGCCCCGTGGCTTTGGTATTTCCCGCCGATTTGGTTTACCGGCTGGTATGATCTTCTGCTGCCGCCCACGCAGCCGCTGTTCGCCTCGCTGGGTCGGCTGGCTTGCCTGGCGCTTGCCATCGCCATCGGCATCTTCGGCCTCACCTGGGGGCTGGGGTTTCGCCGATACTATCGCAGGTCGCTCGAAACGGATGACAGCGGCATTCACAAGCCGGGGAGAACGTTCTTTGGCCGCCTGCAAAGCAGTTTCGAAGAGAAATCGATCTTTCGGTTCACGGGCAGCATCCTGGCCCGCAGCGCCGTGCACCGGCTGTTTCTCGCCTCTTATTGGAGCGTCGGCATCTCCATCGGCATGTTGACGGCGGTTGTGGTCCGTAACGGCAAGGTCGGGTGTTCCGACGACGGACTCCGCTCGTTTCCGCTGCTGATCGTGTTCTTCGTCGTCTCAGGATTCCGCGCGGCCTTCCAGTTCCCGGCTGAACTTGCGTCGAACTGGCTGTTCCGAATCACTGAACAAAACTGGGCGGAAACCGCCCGCCGGGCTTCCCGTGCCCGCGTACTGGTGAACGGACTCGTGCCAGCGCTTCTGGCGTTTCTTCCGTTGGAAATTGCGAAGTGGGGCGTGATGACCGGCCTGTTCCATGCGGTATTTCAACTGGCAAGCGGAGCCGTATTGGTGGAGGTGCTGTTCTGGAATTTCGACAAGGTCCCCTTCACCTGCTCCTACTTTCCGGGCACCATAAACCTGGCTCTTCTGGCCGGAATTTATATCTACGGATTCACATCGTACAGCTTTCAGATGGCAGATCTGGAGTTAGCGCTGGAAGGCAGTCCCTTACGGATGGCATTGTTCTTCCCAGCTGTTACGGGAGTTATTGTGCTGTTCCGACGCAGGCAGCCGACAGCGGACGCGGTACGCTTCGATGGTAACGATCCTGAAATCCAGACACTGGATCTGAGTTGAGCACATCATGCCCGGCCTCTGTCCAACCTGCATGCACGCCAAGGAAATGCGCAATGATCGCGGCAGCCTGTTCCTGCTATGCGTGCGCTCAAAAACGGATCCGCTCTATCCGAAATACCCCCGCCTTCCCGTGCTACAGTGCGAAGGTTTCGAAGAACTGCCATGCCCGAAAAAGATTACAGCCACCGAGCCCTCATCGACAAGCTGACAGTGAAGCCCGGCGCGCGCGTTCTGCTGCTCGGCGTCAACGACGTCGCCTTGCTGGCCGAGTTGCGGGCCCGCACAGACCAGTGCTCTTCGGGCGGCAGAAAACGCGACTGCGATGTCATTCTGTTGGCCGTCGAAGGCGTTGCCGACCTCCGGGAGATCGAACTGAGCCGCGAAATGCTCGCCCCGACAGGGGGGCTCTGGGTCATTTACCCGAAGGGCCAAAAACATATCAAGGAGGCACACGTTCGGGAAGCCGGCCTCGCCGCCGGCCTGGTGGACAACAAGGTCGCCAGTTTTTCAGCCACGCACACGGCGCTGCGATTCGTCATCCGCAAGTCGGACCGCGCCCTATAATTGGGGATGGCCTTCCTTGGCGCCCGTGTCCTCTCTCTCGAAAGCCGTCGCGCCGCGGAGATGGCGACCCTGATCCGCAAGCAGGGCGGGGAACCCTTCGTCGCGCCGTCGATGCGCGAAATTGCGCTGAGCGAAGGCGAAAACGCAGAGGCGTTCGACTTCGGCAAGCGCCTCCTGGCTGCCGAGTTCGACGCTGTCATTCTCCTCACAGGCGTCGGCACGCGCCTCCTCTGGAAAACGCTGCTCACGCGCTTCGCAGAGGCCGATCTGCGGGCCGCGCTGGAGCGAACCACGCTGATTGTCCGCGGTCCGAAACCATCGGCGGCGATCCGGGAGATCGGCTTCACGCCTGCGGTTCAGGTCCCCGAGCCGAACACGTGGCGCGAACTGCTTGTCACGATGGCTGCCCGGGCGGAAAAGCGGATAGCTCTGCAGGAATACGGCAAATCGAATCCCGCCCTGATCGAAGGCCTGCGCAACCAGGGCAGGCAGATTTCTCCGGTCCGGATCTACGGTTGGGCACTGCCGGAAGATACCGCGCCGTTGCGCGAGGCGGCCGAGAAACTGGCGCGCCGCGAATTCGATGTCGTGTTTTTTACGACCTCCATGCAGGCCGTGAATCTTCTGAAAGTCGCCGAAGAGGCAGGTATCGAACAGGCTGTTCTCGATGGACTGCGGGCCTGCCGCATCGCTTCGATTGGTCCCACGACCACGGAAACCCTCGAAGAATTCGGGCTCAGGGCCGCCTTCGAGCCGAGCCACCCGAAGATGGGCCTGTTGGTCAACGAATTCGCTGCCGCCAGCCAGCCTGGGTGATATTCTCAACATGATGACGCGCCGGGAATTACTGTCCTTATCTGCTCTGGCGCTGCCCGCCTTGGGCCCTTCCGCGCGCGCTCAGCAATACGGCACCATGGGGACCGTGCATGCCCGCGCTACCCCGCGCGGCACGCCTTCCGGACTGCCCTTCAACGCCAGCTTCAGCAACGTGGCGGCTTCCGCCGGCCTCCGGTCGCCGGTGATTTATGGCGATGATGGCGTCGTCGATTATGTCCTCGAATCCATGGGTTGCGGCGCCGCTTTCATCGATTACGATAACGATGGCTGGCAGGACATTGTGCTGCTTACCGGGCAGCGCCGATTCACCCCGAATCCGAAAGACGCCACCATTCGGCTGTATCACAACAATCGCGACGGTACTTTTAAAGATGTCACGGCGCAGTCCGGCCTCGGTCGTGGCGGCATCTGGGCCACCGGCATTACTGTTGCCGACTACGATAACGACGGTTTTGACGACATCTTTATCACGTGCTGGGGGCAGAATATTCTGTTCCACAACGACGGCAAAGGCGCGTTTACAGATGTTACCGAGAAGGCCGGTTTAACGCACCCCGGCATTCGCTACGGCGCGGGCTGCACCTGGATCGATTACGATCGCGACGGTCACCTCGACCTGTTTGTCTCGCATTATCTCGTTTTCGATCCCGACAAAATTCCGATTCGCGGCAAGAACCCCGATTGCACCTGGAAGGGAGTTCCGGTTTATTGCGGCCCGCTCGGCCTCGCCCAGGAACAGTGCCGCCTCTACCACAACGACGGCAATGGCAGGTTTACGGACGTCAGCGATCAGTCGGGAATTTCACTGCTCGATCCGAAGACCGGCAGGAAGCGCAAGCCAGGCTACGGCCTGACAGCGGTCGCGGCCGATTTTGACGGCGATGGCTGGCCCGATATTTACGTCGCCTGCGATACGTCTCCCAGCCTTTTGTTCCATAATAATCACGACGGCACGTTCAGCGAAATCGGGCTTGATAACGGCGTAGCGGTCAACCAGGACGGGCGCGAGCAGGAAGGCATGGGGCTCGGCGTCGGCGATTTCGATTGCGACGGCTATCTCGATATTTTCAAAACCCATTTCAGCGACGACACCAATGTTCTTTACCGCAATAACGGAAAGGGGTTTTTTACCGACGTCACGATCAGGGCGGGGCTCGGCGTTGAGACGCGCTTTGTTGGCTGGGGCGCAGGCATCGAAGACTTTGATAACAACGGCTTGCCGGACCTGTTCTACACGACGGGTATGGTCTTTCCGGATGTTGTCGAAAAGGTGCCTGACGCGCCCTTTAAGACGCCGAGCGTTCTGTTCCGCAACCTGGGCGGCGGTAAATTTGAGGAACTTTTCGATCAGGCCGGACCAGCCATGGCTGAGTTGCACTCCAGCAGGGGCGTGGCTTTTGGCGATTTCGATAACGATGGCGATGTGG
>CAIKAS010000048.1 GCA_903825445.1 uncultured Acidobacteriia bacterium | reverse complement strand
GGCTGGCCCGGGCGATCCGAATGCGACCGATCCGGTGGCGCGGTTCAGTTCCAAGCCGGATTATCTTGCGTTCGTTTATGGCGCGGCGGGACGCGCGATGCCGGGCGAATCACTGAAGGATTATCCGCCGACGTTCATGGTGGCGTCGCAACTGGATACGGGCCAATCGCTGCCGGCGGCTCAGTTGTTCATGGATCTGACGAAGGCCGGCGCTGTGGCTGAACTGCATCTGTACGAAAAAGGGCACCACGGTTTCGGCAGCGGTTTTGGCGCGCCGGAGTTTGAAGACTGGATGCCCAGGCTGGAACACTTCCTGAAAATGACGGGGTTCCTGCCGGAAGAAAAACCAAAGGCTAAGACTGTCGTGGCGGGGGCAAAGCAATAATGCGGCGTTCGGGATTCCTTATTGCAGCAGGATGTCTGAGTTTATTGTTTTTCGCGGGCAAGTCACAGTCGGCACCTGGCACAGGCATGCCCAAGGTGGTCAACGACGGGCATGGCGACTATCTTCTGGTACCCGCCGGTTCATTCAAAATGGGTGATAACTTCGGCGACGGGTTGCCACGCGAGCGCCCTGTTCACACAGTGGATCTGGATGCGTTCTATATCGGCAAGTTCGAAGTGACGAACACGGAGTGGAAGGCTTTCCGCGACGATCCGGGCTATGACGATTCCTCATTGTGGCCGGGCAATCGGGTGATGCCTAAGACCCAGATTCCATACTGGACGCAGGCGAACAACCATGGCGGGGGTACGCCTGGGACGGAGAACTATCCGGTGCTGGGCGTGAACTGGGATGGCGCAGTGGCGTACTGCAACTGGATCAGTAAGAAGACCGGCAAGAAGTATCGCCTGCCCACGGAAGCGGAGTGGGAGAAGTCGGCGCGCGGCACCGATCAGCGGCGTTACCCGTGGGGCAACAACATCGACCATTCCTACGCGAATTACGTGGGCGCGCAAAAGTTCGATACCGGGATGATCGTTGGAACTTACGACGGCAAGACTCATGATGGCCTGGTGACCCATGACGGTTCATCGCCTTATGGCGCGGCTGACATGGCTGGCAACGTGATGGAGTGGTGTTCGGACTGGTATAGCCAGAACTACTATTCGGTTTCGCCGGTGAAGAATCCGAAGGGACCGGCGACGGGCGCTTACAAGGTACTGAAAGGCGGTACGTTTTTTGAAGAGCCGTTCGATCTGAGAACTTATGCGCGGTCGGCAGCGTGGCCATCGCTGCAGAGTCACCGGATGATAGGGTTCAGGCCGGTGCGGGAACCTTAGTTGGCCGAGGGCTTTTCGGCGCGGTCAATGACGATCACTTCGACGGATGTCTTGCCGGATTCCAGCCTGAGACCTAGCGACTCCTGAATAGCCGTGAAGATCGATGGGCCGGTTTGGGCATAATCGGGGGCCTCCTGATTACGGCCTTTTCCCATGGCGGAGTCAGTGGAGGGATCAGGCGTCCATTCCATGGAGAAGTCGAAGATGCCGGTCAGACCAGTGCGATCTTCAACTGGCCTGCCCAAGACGTCGGCCAGCAGGCCAGCCAGGCTGGAAACGCTGGCCTGGGATGCGTTCAGCGTCCGTTGGCCGGTACTCGCACTTCGCCCCAGCAGCATACCGGGAGGCTCCTGTCCGGCGGGATGTAGTTTATGCCCACTCTTGCCCGTCGTCAGAACGTAGCCCGAGATCTCTTTGGACTCCCTGTGGATCGCAAGCCCGAAACGGGTGCGCAGCAATGACTGCAGCATGCGGGCCCGATCAGCATTGGTGGTTGCGGCCGGAAAGGTTGCCGTGACTTCGTAACGATCACCATCCATCCAACCGGCTCCGCCCGAAAGCTGATAGTCATGGATGTCGTAGGCGAACCGCACTAAATCTTTCAGACTGTCGTTTTTTCCGTTCAAGTGACCGGGTGACATATTGAAACCACCGCCACGGGCATCCGCCGGGCTCGGTTTAATGGAGGCCGCATCAAACTCGGGTGCTTCGGCCATCTGCTGGCCAGCGACAGCTACCGCCGTGAGGATAATGCAAAGGAGGATTCTATTCACTCCTGGTTTAGACGGAGATTTGGGCTTCGTGTTAGCGACGGCGGAAAACACTTGTGCCACAAGTTGGCGTCGGTCAATATTCGGATTTCAAATATCGGGAGGCCGGTGCCCCTTGGCGGGGACGGCTTCGAGTCAAAAAGTATTCGTCGAACGGCCGGGGAAGGTAGCTGTTACCCTCCCCCGGCCGGCGGTTAATTGAACGACATCTATTTGGCCCCGATACGATATCGAGACCCTCAACGGGGCACGGAATGAACCCCGCATCCAATGGATATGCTCCGCGCCGACTCACGTCGGCTCGAAACATCCGCATCCAATTTCGATGTTCGCCCTCTGGTCTCCCACCCCGAGTGTGTGGTGCTTCGGAGCAGGGTTTCAGCTACACGGATGAATCGAAATGAGGCCGCAGGCACGCTTGCGCGCTCAATCCCACAGCTTCCCTATCATCCGGTGCTACTTCAAACCGGTTTGAACTATGTCTTCCGTCGGCTGCAGAGCCCGTACTCGGGATGTGCCGCAACGTCCCTCGCGAATCCG
>CAIKAS010000047.1 GCA_903825445.1 uncultured Acidobacteriia bacterium | reverse complement strand
GGGCGGGGAAGACCACGCTGGTCGGTCTTCTGCCGCGATTCCTCGACGCGTTAAGTGGAACCGTGCGGATCGATGGCGTCGACGTGCGCGATCTTACTCTCGAGTCCCTGCGCGGACAAATCAGCCTGGTGGCGCAGGAAACATTTCTTTTCAATGATACTGTGGTGAAGAACATTGCCTACGGTTTCGAAGCAATCGACCAGACACGCGTGGAGCAGGCCGCCCGCGCCGCTCACGCGCATGAGTTCATCGAAGAGATGCCGATCGGCTATAAGACCGTGATCGGCGACCGCGGAGTCAAACTCTCCGGTGGACAGCGCCAGCGTCTGGCAATCGCACGAGCCTTGTACCGGAATACGCCGATCCTGATTCTGGACGAAGCGACATCCCACCTGGATACTGAATCGGAGATGCTGGTTCAGAAGGCGCTCGCCAACCTCATGACTGGACGTACCGTGATTGTGATCGCACACAGGATCTCAACCATTCGGCGCGCGGACAAAATTGTGGTGATGGATCAGGGGCGCATTGCCGAGATCGGCGCACATGCGGATCTCATGGAGCAAGGCGGTATCTATCATCGGCTCCATGAATTGCAGAATGTTGACTGGACAGAAGACTAGATGGGGCAGAGATTACAACTCAAGCTTGCCTGTAAGCTCGCTCGCGTGCTTCACGCCGAACTCAGGTAACCGCACTTCCAGTTCCCGCGCAATCCGAACCGGCGCTGAAGGATCCCAGAACGTTGCAGTGCCCACTTCCACCAGCGTCGCGCCGGCCAGAAGATATTCCGCAGCATCCTCGCCGCACGCCACCCCGCCAATGCCAATCACCGGAATCTTCACCGCGCGCGCGGCCTGATGCACCATACGCAGGGCAATCGGTTTGATCGCTGGTCCAGACAACCCGCCGTATCCTGCACCGATCCGAGGCTTCCTCGTTCTGGCGTCAATGGCCAGCGAAATGAAGGTGTTCACCAGCGAAATGGCATCGGCGCCATTGCGTTCGGAGGCCAGTGCAAACGGTTCGATGGCCGCGACGTTGGGGGACAGCTTCACAATGACAGGACGCGTGGCCAGCGCCTTGACTTGCGCCACAAGCTCCGACAACGCCGCTTCATCAACCCCGAACGCAAGACCGCCGTGTTTCGTATTCGGGCACGACACGTTGAGTTCATAGGCTGATAACCCTTCGGCGTCATTCAGGATGCGCACAACTTCCAGGTAATCTTCCGCCGCATAGCCAAATACATTCGCAATGATCGGCGTCGAGTACTTCCTGAGCAGCGGCAATTTGTCTTTGACAAAAGCCCGTGCGCCAATATTCTGCAGGCCTACGGAATTGATCATGCCAGCGCGTGCTTCCCACAGGCGCGGCGCGGCGTTGCCGTCGATGGGCTCTCGCGAAAGGCCCTTTACAACTATTCCCCCAAGTTGATTCAGATCGACTAGCTTCTCGAATTCGATGCCGTAGCCGAACGTGCCGGAAGCGGCAAGTACAGGATTGCGGAACCGGATACCGAGAACGGTCTGCATGAATGAAAAGCCGGCGATCAGGACTTCGTCGACTTCTTAGCGGTCGCTGTGGTCCCGGCGGGCTTCAAATATTTGTCGATTTCCTTGCGAATCGCGTTCTCCTGATCGGCCAGAAACTTGTCCGCTTCGCCATTCGGGTCGCCCGCCGATATGATTTGTCTGCGGATCGTCCCGGTGCGATCGATGAACGCCAGCATGGGGACGAAGTAGTCGCCATCCACGTGCATGAACTTCTTAACCAGGTCTTCGTTCGAATAGCCACAAGGGAAGTTGGCGCCTGTGAGCTTGATAAAGCCCGCTACGCCGGCCTTTGCGTTGACATCGAAGGTGACGCCGAGAACCTGTACGCCTTTGGCGGCATATTCTGTCTGAACCTTCGAGAGCACGCCCGCTGTGTGCTGGCAGTGCGGGCAGGTGGTATACATGAACGCCATCACCACTACTTTGCCGCGATAAGCGCTGAGTAGCTGGTCAGGGCCGCTGGACATGTGAATCACGAACTCATCCGCTTTGCGGGTTGGCTGAGCGGTAGTCTTGGTCGCGGGCTTGGTTGTGGGCTTGGCCGGCGGGGCCTGAGCCTGAGCAAGGATCGCGGTGGTCAGCAGTGCGGCAGGGATGAGGGCAATGAGTTTACGCATATTCTTCCGATATTCTACGTGATCGCAGCTTCCGGAGCTTCCGTGGTACCTCGCGCTGGCCCGCTTTCCATTCGAAACGAAGCTACCGTCACAACCACGGCCAGCACCAGCATCGAAAAGTCGCGCACGAGCGTCTTGGGGCCTAACGCGTCTCCGGGTCCAAAACAACCGCAATCGATCTTCAGGCCCGCCAGATAAGAACGCAACATCACGCTGAAGAACAGCGTGAGGAGGAGGCTCGCCGTCAGGCTGAACCAGCGCTGCAGCAGACCCGAAATCAGGCCAACTCCCAGGGCAAGTTCAGCCCATGGCAGCGTCCGGGCAATGGGTTCCAGCGCCCAGTCGGGCAATAACTCGAACGCATTCAGCTCTCCGGCGAATTCGATCCACGGGTCGCGCAACTTCAAATATGCGGCCACCACGAAGATCGCGCCCAGAATCACGCGTCCGGCAATCAGCAACCCCTTCTTCATTCTTATTCGGCCAGCTTCTGATCCAGATACTTCTTAAAAATGCTGTAAGGCATCTGCATGATCGATGAAACGACGTCCCGCTTGCCCTTCGCAACCACAACGATGGTCGGCGTGGATGGCACATGGTCGACATTCATCGCCATATCGACATCTTTTTTGATGGTGTCGTCGAGGTGTGAGTCGCTCTTCACCAGTTCCCGGACCTTCTGCATGGCCCCAGGGGGCAGTACTTTGGCGAGTTCGCCGTCGATATCGCCGGTGTTCTTAGGGCCGTTTACAGACCAGTCGTCCTGTGTCTTGAAGATCTGATCCACTGCGATTGCGTAGAATCCCACTTCGCCCGCGGCATCGGCAAACCGCGCAGCGAGTTGTGCGTGCGGATGCATCGGCAGAGGGAAATCGCGATGAACGAACTTCACTTTGCCGGTAGCGATGTAGTCCGCAGTGAACTGCGGCATGAAGTTCTTGAAGAACAACGCGCAATGGGGGCATTCGTAATCGGTGTAAGCCTCGATTGTAATTGGAGCCGTCGGCGAACCGGACTCCTTGTAATTCGTGAGCAGCGCGGCTGCCTTGACTGGCGCTTTCGCGGTGACCGGAGCTTTCGGCGCGGGCGCAGTCTGCCCCATCAGCAGGAAGCCTGAAAGGATGCAGGCTGGAACAATAAGGAGTAAGGAACGCATCTTTTTTATTACACCACCTTTTCTTCTGCGGGGCGCTTCTGGCCCTGTCCGGACTTGATTTTTGCGGCTGCCCCCATATAAACAACGCCCGAAAACCCGCGTTTGTGACAAGTAATCTGCCGCACAGCTATTATGTGATTACTATGACGTCGGCCGAGCTGTTGAGTCACATCCAGAGACAACCGCACGGTCGGGCCAGTCTGAAAACGCTGTTTCGGGACCTCCGGGTACGGGGTGCGGAGAGAATCGTCGTCGAAACTGCGCTCGATAAACTTGTCGCACGCGGAGACCTTTTAGAACTACGCGTTGGTCACTACGAGGTAGCTGGCAGCAGCAAAGACCACGTCTCGGGCCGGTTGAGCGTTCACCGCGACGGTTTCGGCTTTCTTGTGCCGGATACGCCCATTCCGGGGATGACTGGTGATATCTACCTGAGTCCGGACACGCTCAAAGGGGCCATGCAGGGGGACCGTGCCATCGTCCGCATCACCAATCGCGGGCGGGACGGCCGGGCGGAAGGCGCCATCATCAAGGTGATCAAGCGCGCTCACCCCACTGTTGTCGGCGAATTCCGCATTACGCGTCGGGGTACATTTGTTGCCCCGTTCGATCAGCGCTTGCGCGACTGGATCCAGATCCCTGAAGGCATGGAAATCCCGCCGCCATCGACCCAGATTGACCGCATTGGCGCCAAAGCCATCCAGGTTGCCAATGTCGAAGAACTCGACGGCATGGTTGTCAACGCCGAGGTGATGGACTATGGGGCGGACGGCGGACGACCCACCGGTCGCGTGGTTGAAGTCCTGGGACATCCAGACGATTTCGGAATCGACGTCGAAATCATCATCAGGAAGCATCATCTTCCGAACCGTTTCCCGGCGGAAGTCGTGGAGGATGCCGAAGCCGTACCGGAAGCGATCACCGAAGAGGAGATTCGCGGTCGACGGGATTTTCGCGATCTTCCGATTGTGACGATTGACGGCGAAACTGCCCGTGACTTCGACGACGCAGTTCTGGTAGACAAGCTTCACAACGGCCACTACGCTCTGCAGGTTCATATTGCCGATGTCAGCCACTACGTCAGGCCAGGCACTGCAATCGACGTCGAAGCCCAGATGCGCGGCACCAGCGTCTACTTCCCGGACCGCGCCGTCCCCATGCTGCCGTTTGAGCTTTCCACCAATATCTGTTCGCTTAAGCCGCAGGTGGACCGGCTCGTGCTCTCGGCGCTGATTGAGATTGACGCGCAGGGGGATCCTGTTTCGTTTGAGTTCTGTCGCGGTGTCATCCGCAGCGCTGAACGCATGACGTACACCAACGTCCACAAGCTTTTGGAAGGCGATGCCGAACTGCGCGTGCGTTATGCCCCTCTGGTGGATCGATTCGCGACTATGCAGGAACTTGCGGAATTGCTGATGCGTAAACGCTACCGCCGGGGTTCCATCGATTTCGATCTTCCAGAGCCGCTCATCGAGTTTGGTGAGGAAGGCGAGATGATCGGCGTTACGCGGAGTCCGCGAAATATTGCCAACCGGATTATCGAAGAGTTCATGCTGGCCGCGAATGAGGCCGTTGCGGCGCACCTGGAAGCCACCGGCCATCCTTCCATTTACCGCTGTCACGACCAACCTGATCCCAAACGCGTCATGGACTTTGAAGACATCGCGGCGCAGTTTGGTTACTCGCTCGGCGTCGGCTCCGTGCCGGTGGCAAAGCACCGCTATCACGAAAAGAGATCGCACGGGCGCACTGCGTACAAGGAAGTGTCGCTGCCGGCTGAAATCAAGGTGCCGTCGAAGGCATACCAGCGATTGGTGGCGAAGATCGAAGGTAAGCCGGAAGAGCGCATTCTCAGCTACCTGATGCTGCGTTCCCTCAAGCAGGCGC
Source organism: uncultured Acidobacteriia bacterium (assembly GCA_903825445.1). Classification (GTDB taxonomy): domain Bacteria; phylum Acidobacteriota; class Terriglobia; order Bryobacterales; family Bryobacteraceae; genus BOG-234. The sequence goes on along the minus strand of CAIKAS010000047.1, from coordinate 43,904 downwards.
GTTACAGCGCGGAGAACACAGGTCACTTCGCGCTGGCTGCGTCGCACTACACGCATTTCACCTCGCCAATCCGCCGTTATCCCGATCTCATTATTCACCGCCTGCTGAAAGCTTCTCTCGATGGTGGCACTTATTCGAACGAGCCCGAGCTCAAGTCGATTGCCGAGGATTGCTCATTCACCGAACGCCGCGCGGCTGAAGCGGAACGCGAACTGGTCGAATGGAAGAAGGCCAAGTTCATGGAGGAGCGCGTCGGGGAGGAATTCGACGGTCTGATTATCAGCACTGCCAAGTATGGGGCATTTGTCGAATTGGCTGCCTGGTTCGTGGAGGGTCTGGTTCCGATCGAATCGCTTCCCGGCGACCGCTTTGTTTATCACGAGAACACTCGCCAGATCATCGGACAGCGAACGCGACGGACGTTTTCGATTGGCGATCCGATACGAGTTTTGCTCGATCGCGTCGATCCGCTGGAGCGCAAATTGCAGTTTTCGGTCGTGGAACCGGTTAAACCTAAGCCAACGAACAGGAAAGAACCTCCGAGCAAAAAGGGTAAAAAGAGTCGGAACCGCCGCTGAGCCGTCAGTCGTGTACTAGCCTGCGCTTCCAATCCCGAAAAACCGGCGGATGCGGTCCAGCATCTGCGTCTGGCTCTCGGCCTCCCGCCGCAGAGCAGTCTCGCGGTCCAGTTTCTCGCGGGCGGTGGAGAGCTCGATTTGGCGATGGGCCATAATCACCGACATGTCCTCGGCAAGTTCTGGTTGTTGCTCCATGGTGCGCTGCAGTCCCGCCTTATCCAGGCGGTAACAAACCACGCGAGACGCTGCCGTGGCAGTGGCGGTTCGGGATTCGCCCGTCAGCAGTGACGCTTCGCCGAAGAACTCGCCCGATTCAAACGACGCAAGTTGCCGTTCGGCTCCATCGGGAGCCTTGTAAGAAATGACGACCCGTCCGGCTACGACAAAGTACATGGAATCACCCGGATCTCCCTGGCGCAAAATATACTCCCCAGGCGCGAAATTCAAACGATGCAGGCGGCTCGCCAGTTCGGCTAATTCACCGTCTTCGAGCAGGCGGAATATAGGAGTGCGGCGGAGAATATCCTCCGGGCTCGCCTCTTCGGCCGCAACTGTCGCGGCTTTATTTTCCACCAGGTAAGAAATCTCTGTGGCGGGAATGCCGGCACGGTCGAGCCCGTAGTAAATCCGATTCAGTACCAATGAAACCTGCACCACATCCAGACCGGGGCGGGTTAGCCACACGACGGCGGTGTAGCGAATATGTCCGGGAGTCATCTCGGCCAGAAGGCAACGAGGCTTGGGTTCGGCGGCAACGCCATCTATCGGCGAACTGCTCAGCGCAGCTTCGACGGCCTCGACGATCTCCTGCGGGTTATGGGCATACGGCATCGAGAACGGAATGAACTGGCGATGCGCTTTCGATACGATGACGACAGCGGAGCGAGTGAGCTGGCTGTTGGGGAGGACAATCATATCGCCGTCGGCCGTCAGCAGCGACGTATGGCGCAGACGCACATGCTGCACCCAACCGGCGTGGTCGCCACAACGGATATAGTCGCCGGTCGTTATGCTGTTTTCCAGTTGCAGCGCCATGCCGCCTGCAATATTGCTGAGCATGTCCTGCAGGGCAAGGCCGATAACGGCGGTGGTGACCGCAGAGGTGGCGAAGATGCTGCTGGCATCGACACCAAGACGTACCAGTAGCTGCAGGAGGACCGCCGCATAAGCTGCAACAATCGCGATTTCACTGGCAAATTTCGGCAGGCGAATGCGGTATAGCAGGAGGTCGAAGAAGAGCAGAAATCCGATCTGAATCGCCGCCAGAATGAGAAATGTCCGGCTTACCTCTGTTGCGATGCGGGGCTGTAGATTCCAATGAGCCGCCGCTGTGGAGAAGATCCAAAAGCCAGCCCACAGGATAAGGAAACCAAAGGCAGTGCGGACGCGGCCGCGATCCCGTTGAAGCGGCTTCCACAGGATGGCTGCCACCAGGAACAGCGCTGCGGCGATCCAGTGTGAATAGGCGGACACGAGAGTCCCCATTCTAACCGATGGCTAGTGGGGTGCCATAGAGTCCAATCGGTTTTTGAGCGACTGAAACGATAGCGTTTCAGTGAAAGGGTGCCTTTGCCCATCTGCCACAACCACGACGAAGGGCGTACGGTCCAGGTGATCCGCTTGTCCGGAGGCGATGTCGGCCGCCAGATCGCTGTCAGCAGAGTCGTGTGCCAGGTTGCAGCGAATATTTTCCATGGTCTCGGGCGCAAGCACTTGCGCCAGCGGGGTATCGATGTCACCTGTCTGATCCCAGCGCTGACGAGTGGCCAGAAGCTGTCGGATTGTCGGCACAAAGTACCCGAGATGCCCGGCGGTGTTGGCATAACGTGCGGCAAGGATGGCGTAGGGGTGCGTCGGGAGTGGAAAGTTTCGATAAAGCAGCTTCACCCTGCCGGGAGCGATATAGGCGTCAGTCAGCGGCGGGATCACCTCGCGCAGGAAGGTCTCGCAGTGCGGGCAGTCGAGGTCCAGGTAGATTTCGACTGTGACGGGGGCGGAATCGGAGCCAACGCTCTGGAAACTGGCTGGCGTCGGCGGCGGTTGCGGCGGTGGCGCCTCCACGGCATGGTGAACCGGGGGAGTCGCCGCCTGGGTCGAGGGTTCATTCGTCAATGTAGCCGCGTTGGGGGCGGCTGGCGAGTTACCAGTGACCGGCATCCCCCGCAGGATCCGCTGCACACACGCTCCGGGCTGTTCGGCACAGGCTCGGGACGCGGGGATCACCAGCATCACCGCAATCAAGCACGCCGCGGCGGTCGCGGTGAGCGCCCAGCGGACGGCGGCGCCGCTGGGTTTGCGGCGGCGCCGCTGTAGTCGCGACAGTGCGGCGGCGGTGGAGGGAACCCACGCGGAATGCGGTTCCAGTGTTGCGAGGCGCTCTTCCACCCAACGGTCGTCAGTTTCCCATTCGTGGCTCGCCATAGCGTTTCGTAAACTCCTTTCGAAAAGTTTGCCTCGCACGGGCTATGAGTGTCCCGACCGAGGCCGGGTTCAAATCGAGCGTGCTGGCAAGTTGTTCATACGTGAAATCGTTACTGCGAAGCAAAAGCAACTCCGCGTCGCGAGCCGGGATAGCAGCCAGTACCGCGCGGACCTGTCGCTGCTCCTCATCCGCCGCATGCAGTTGCTCAGGCGTGGACTGGCCAGCGAGCCGAACCAGCCGCTGATAGCGTGCATGCCTGGCCCGCCGCCGCAATTCACTGATGCCAAGGTGAATGGCGCTCCGACAGAGCCAGCCACCCGCAAGTTCTCCCTGTGCGGCCGGGGTCTGCCAGAACTTCCAGAAGACCTCCATCGCGAGTTCCTCCGCGCAGGCAGTGTCGCCCACCACGCGCGCGATCACCCTGGCGATGCGGGGGTAGTGCGATTCAAAGACAGCCTCGAAGCTACCCGACGCCTCGCTCACAGGCGTATCGGCGCACGGTTCGGATTGCGACACCTCGGTGCGGGCGTGTGCCACATTATGTACAACGCACGGACAATCGGTTTTGTGACGAAAAAAGCCGAAATCGCCTGCGGAATGGCACTACGCGCATTTTCGGCTGCAAAGATAACGGCCAACGACGAGAATCGCGGCGATCGTGATGCCCTCGGCGATCCACGTCATAGCCGGTGACGGGTGCAGTGCCCCGGCGACGAACGGATCGGTCAGGATCATCTCCGCGCCCACCTTACCCAGAACTGCCGCACCCAGATAGACGAGAAGGGGGACGCGATCCATCAGCTTCGCCGTCATATTACTCGCGAAAACCACGAACGGGATGCTGACGCAAAGGCCAAATATGATCAGCAGCGCGTTGCCGTGCGCCGTTCCCGCGATGGCGAGGACGTTGTCGATGGACATCGTGATATCGGCGAAAACGATCAACCAGATGGCGTGGAGCATGCTGCCACGCGCAGGCACATCAGCGGCATGCGTGGCGGCGTCAGTGAGGACTTTGACGGCGATCCAGAGGATCAGCGCGCCGCCGGCCATTTTGAGAAATTCGATGCCCAGAAGGCGCGATGCGACAACCGTCAGGCCGATCCTTAGGATGACTGCGGCGGCGGCCCCGAATATGGAGGCGACTCGGCGTTGGCTCTGGGGAAGGCCTCGCACTGCCATGGCGATGACGAGGGCGTTATCGCCGGCAAGCAGCAGATCTTCGAGGACGATGGAAAGGCCGTCGATGAGGAGTCTGGAAACCGCACTGGCCGGCATAGGTGGTGGGGTGGACGCGGAGTCGGATTTTGCCCAATCCGAACAAGATTCATCATCCCACGACAGCGGATAGGCGGAACCGATGACGCATCCAGAGGGCGCCGGCGATCAGGACCAGATCGTTAGAAATAGCAATCAAAAACGCTTCCGATTGGAAACTCCTTCTACTGTCCGGTCGGACCAGTCTGAAGAGTACCGTGGCCAGGACCGTTATTCAACCGAATGCAGCGACGGACACGCACGCGGCTACTTCCCGTCCGGGTGCACGACGGGCCAGCCAGCGACCTGTAAGAAACTGACGCGTCGCGTAGATGAGCCAGATTGCCATCTCGATTCCCCATCGAAGCTCAAACTGAGGTGGACGCAAGGGGTTTGTTTCGGTGTTAATGAGCAGCCAGGAGTGCGCAATACGGATGTCTACGTGAGGCTGAGTAAGCAGCAAGGCAAAGAAGAGGAACGCGCAAAGCGTGAAACCTATGAAGAAATTCCGCGCGAATCCCAAGCTCCCAAGGCGAGCCATTTCCAAAGGATTCTCCGCAAGACGTCTCCCGACGGTGGCAACAAAAGTCCCGAACACGCAGCCCCAGAACCAGGAATCGCCGCGCGTGGGCGTGTCCTCCAGCCAGTCGCCGATGGCGGCGCGCGCGTTCTCCTCGGGCAGAACTTGAGCGAGAATCCACTGGGCGGTCCGGGTTTTCAGCATGGCGTGCATCGCTGCGATCCACTGCGCGTCTTCAGCGCGCCCGCCAGGATTGCGACGTTTTCCGCAAGTCCGACGGGGAACTGGTCCGCCCGGATGAGGACTTGGTCAGCATAAGCCGGGGTACCCCAAAAGTGCATCACCGCTGCTGCAAGAAGTCCGAAAAAAAGCGGTTCGACGACGAGGAATGTGGCGCAGCCGGTGAGTTCATGGCCGGGAGTTCGGCTAGCAACCCATTTGCCGGTCTTGTAGGCACAAGTCAACAAACACGCATCGCTGAGCAGGCGACCTCCGAGGTGCAAAGCGTAATCGAACTGGGGTGACGATAAAACTCGGAAATGAATTAGAAATCCGGCCAGGATAAGCAACGGAACGGCCGCGATGAGGTTCAGGAAAAAACACCGGCAGAAGATCAGCAGGTTGAACACGATCGCCCGCAGGGCCAGCCCGACGAGGCCGAACGGATTTTCGTAAAAGCCGCTCGCGATGCGAGCGACGATGGTTCGGATGACACAGCACCAGAACCAGAAATCACCGTGTTTAGGTGTGTCTTCCAACCAGTCGCCGATGGCGGCGCGGGCGTTCTCCGTCGGCAGCACCTGACTGAGAATCCATTCGGCGGCGCGGGTTTTCAAGACACAGGGCTCCGCAGGGATTGGCCGCGCGTCTTCAGCGCGCCCGCGAAGACAGACAGGTAGGCCAACACGTTGAATGGGAAGACGTCCATTCCATTGACGTGAATTCTCATCATTGCCAGTAGCGCGAACAGGGTCGCCTGTATAGCGCAGAACGTAACGCATCCGGTGAACTCGGAACCGGGACTCCGGCGTGCGATCCATTTACCTGTCAGGCAGGAAGAGGCCAAATAACATGCACCGCCCACCAGGTTGAAGGAGAGAGACGGGTGCGGAAGCGGGATGTGCAGAAGGTTTTCCGCAAAAAGTGGTAAGAGGAAAACGACGTAGGTGCACGGAAGCATGAAGAGAATGCAAAGCGCCTGGTTGACGAGGATGGCTCGCAGCGCGAGTCCGGCGCTATCTACCGGGATCGCTCTGAAATCCCTCACGGCGCTGGAGCTCACCGTGCGAGCGACGCAACTCCAGAACCAGAAACGGCCGCGCGCGGGAACCTCCTCCATCAGGTCGCCCACGGTCGAAGCCGCACGCTCCGACGCGACAACCTGCGAAAGCAGCCACTCGGCGATGCGAAAGCTGTCCGGACACGAACGGTTCACTTTATCCATATGCAACTCCGGGGAAGGGCATGCCCTCCCATAGACGCAGGTAGCAGTGGCGGGCGTGATTGATGGCTTCCATCCCCACTGCGGTCACTTTCACGTATCTCTTGGCGCGTCCGCCGCGTTGTGGGGTGGGGTCGCCCAGTCGCGACGAGACCAGGCCTTTTTCTTCGAGCCGTTCGAGGGTCGTGTAAAGCGCGCCTGGCGCCGGTTCGCGGCCTGTACGTTCCTGCAATTCATTGCGGATGGTGACACCGTAGGCCTCGTCCCCGAGGCGCAGAATCGCCAGCAATACGATGTGCTCAAACTCGCCCAATGGCTGTGCTTCAGGCATTTAAACTACATAGTGATTTAAATGGAGCGCGAAGTCAAGACTTTTTTACTGGACGAGTTTGAGGATCATGCCAGTGTCCGTCGCGATCCAGACATTCTTCGAATCGGGGCCCGCGATGAGCGCACTGTGTGCCACGGCCCGATAGTCTACCGGCATTTCGGTCCATTTCACCAGATCGTCGCTGGTCAGCACTTTGAGCTTGCCCGGGATTGGACTGCGGTAGACGGGGCCGCTGGTTTCGTAACCCACCAGCAGAGCGCGCTGGGAATCGGAGAACAGCCGAATATCGGTAATCGCCCGATCCTTGGCCCGAAACGCCAGTTCATTGCTGCCCGTGGTCAGGTCGATTCGGTAGACCTCACTGGGGTAGTCGAATTGATCTTTGAATTCGACCAAACCAAGTCCCGTATTTCGCTGAGACAGGCTGGTGCGGGTGATCTGGCCAAACAGGGATGTATTGGCCGCAATCCACTTCTCGCCGCCCGTCTTTGTCTCGAGCAGGATGGCCACATGGGGGACTTGCTTGTCGGCCTGTGCCCGATCGGGTTCCATCCAGTCCGGCCCGCCACGCCGCGGGGGAATGTTCCAGCCCGAGATGATGCCGTTGGACCCGCCGAAAGCGATATCGCCAAAAGTAGTGTAGAGCGGGTCTCCAGGAGCGTTGTCGGCGACGGTAAGGGGAGTCCACGTGACGCCGGCGTCCTTCGTTTCAAAGACCTTTTTTTGCCTGCCCGCGGCGTAACCGTGCTGGCGGTCCAGGAACCAAACACGCAGGAGGTTCGCCGGCGAAGTTTTTTGTTTAATCCAGGTGCGGCCGGTTTCCTCGGTGGTCCAGATGCCGGTATCGGTCACCATCCAGCCGGAGCCATCGGGCAGGAAGAACATCGACAGGCAGGTTTCCTTAAGCTGCGTCTCCGTCCAGTTAGTTCCACCATCGGAGGTGAGCAGGGCGACCGGGCGATCCTTATCCTTGCGGTCTGTCACAAAGCCGCATGCGACACCGTGTTTCTCATCCGGGAAGACGAGGTCGTTGAGGGTCAGCGAGCTATCGGTTTGGCGATAGCGGTACTGGATATCCCAATGTTCTTCCGCAAAGGCAGGAATCGCGAAAAACGACCCGGCGGTTAGAGCCAGCACCATAACTGCGGAATGACGAAAGAATGGCATGGTTTAGCCGCCCGCGCGGACCTGGGCCTGCGGACGGATAGGACCCGCCGCCAGAACCAGTTCGGCGTGCCGGACAGACTCCATTGCTTCTGGCGACATGCGGGCGAGGGCAAGGGCGCAGCCCACCTGTTCGCCCAGAGTTGTCAGCACTTCCATTTCGCCGCCCGTGTGTTGGTGTGCAGAGCGATGCTGGACGTTGATAACGCCGACCACGCGGTTGCGCGCGATCACTGGGGCTGAGAGGAAGGCCTCGAAAGCATCTTCAGGAAGCTCGCCGAAATATTTGAATCTGGGGTCTTTATATGCCTCGCGTGAGATGGCGAGCAACCGCCGTTCCCGAGCCACCCAACCGGTGAGGCCCTCGTTCAGCTTCAACCGAACTTTGCCGATCTCGGCTTCGTGATGTGTGTTGGAAGCGCAAAGAACCAGATCATCGCCATCGCACAGATACACAAGGCAGGAGTCGCACTGGGTGAATTCAACCACCAATGCTACGATGCCCTGCAGGACCTCATGCAGGCTCATTTCCCGGACCATAAATCGGCTCACTCGCTGAAAGAGACGCAGCTGCTGCTCAATCCGCTCCAGCCGTTCTTCAACATTCTTTGCCTTCGACACGGTTTCATTATAGTCTGGACTAAACCCGTTTGACGGAATAATGCCGGGCTCCGCGCCGAGTCACTGCCGAATCGCCTATGAACCCTTGCATCCAATGGCCCGATGAGACACTACCGGTCAGGATTGTTTGCGCTCCGGGCGTTCTGACGGGCCTTGAGATTGCGGCCGTGGATGGATTGCTGGCACTGCCGCGTATTGGCCTTGGGGTGGGTGGCTTGTTGCTGGGCAGGTAGACACCGGACCGGATCGAGATTCTGAACACTGTCGCGATTGAGTGTTCTCATTCGACCGGGCCGGCATTCTCGCTGACGCCGGAAGAAATAGGGGCGGCGCTCGGGACCGAGGAGGAGGAGGGTGCCCACGACAGGCAGGGGCATGACGTAGTTGGTTGGTATTGCTCAAAGACCAGCGGCGAACTGGTGATGACGGATCGCGACCATGTTTTGTTTGTCACACTTTGTCCGAAGGCGCGACAACTGGTTCTGCTCATTCAGCCAAGCGGGATTCGCGCGACCACAGCCGTATTTGGATTCCGTGAAAGCGCGCGTGCCGGGAAAGCAAAGCGTCGTGTGGTGCTTGGGGTTCCACGGGAACTAGCCTGGCAGGAGTTGAAGGCGTTCGAGGTACCCAAGCCTGAGGAAATGTCACCAGTGGCGACGACAGACACCGTCGATGCAACAGTTCCGGTCAAATTGTCGCCTTCGGTGCCTGCTGCGCTGCCCTCCGCTCCCGTCAAGAGACTGAACCCTACGGTGGGCAAGAAGGAGAGTGTAACAGACCCACCTTCGGTGACTCCGGTGGAGATCCCCATTTCGATCCCGATTCCGGTGTCAATACCGGGCAGTGAGAATCTATTTGGTACCCCTGACGAGAAACAGTTAGTGGTCGTGGTTGGCCAGCCGGGTCCCTGGCCGCTCCGTCTGGCGGTGGCAGGAGTCCTGCTGGCAATAATCGCACTGGCGATAGTCCTGACGCGACCGGTATGGATGCCGCGTTCACCCATAGCGCTGATTGGCGGTTCAGACTGGACGGGCCGGGCTACCTTCCTGTGGAACGCAGACGCTCTGCGCGGGCAGCCGGAAGCCACGCTCGTCATGGAAAATGGCAGTGGCTCCCTGAATCCGATTCATCTGGACCGGGCGGCGGTGCGTACAGGCTGGTATGCGGTCGATTGCCAGCCTGGACTAGTGACAGCCACTTTGGTCGCAGGCGATTTGAGCGATTCGGTTACCGTGAAAGCACAAGCCGAAACCTATTTACCTGAGAGTGGAATCTCGAAGTAATAGAGCTCTTTGCCAGTAGCTGCGTTCGCCAAACCGGTGATGTAAAGGGAGGCACCGGCGCTGGTGACGTCGGTTTCAAAGTAAACGAAGCCACTGGCGGTCTCTCCCGGCGGCAGCATCTTTGCGGAAAATGCGCGGATTTCGATATCGGGAACGTTCAGCGGGCTTTTGCCGGGGCCTACCCGGATGCCGCCCAGCGGACCGGCTGTCAGTTTCGGTTTGCCCGGACCTTGCGAATATTTCACGTCACTGGCCGGAATAGCGTCGGCGCGACTGTGATCCGGTAACTGATACTCAAACTGCATTTTGTCCAGTCGAACCGCGCCCTGGCTGTTGTTTCTGATAACGACCAGGACAGGCAGAATGTTGTACCGCCAGGGGTTGAGCTTGCCAAACGCCGTCTTTGCCTGGTCGTCCGTTACGAACGCCTCGGCCGCGATCGTAACACCCTCGGTGGTTTGCTGGTTAGGATATTGGTCGATTGCCTTGGCCTGGAAGGTGGCTGGCTTATCGGCGGCCAGTACAGGGAACAGGGCACAGATTGCCAGCGGAAGTGCCGCGCACACCGCTATACTCGGAACGAGGCGTAGCCGCCGGTTTTTCAAGCTCCACTTCAATCGATTGAAACGCAAAGCGATATTCCTCCTCTACCGGATTCTGCAGGTGTTTACCGCGCCCGCCGTATTGCTATATTTGCTGGCGCGCGTGTTGCGCAATCCCCGATACTTTCCGACTCTCCGTGAACGCCTGGGTGAGCTGTCCGCATTATGGCAGAAGACTGCCTCCGAGGCCATCTGGTTGCACGCTGTTTCGGTCGGCGAGGTGCTGGCGGCCGTTCCGCTGGTAGAAGAACTGAGGCGCGGGTCTCCGCGAATACCGATCTTCGTGAGCACCACCACACTGGGTGGACGCGAGATGGCGGCCAAGCGTCTGGCACCGCTGGTGGATGGAGTTTTCTATGCTCCGCTCGACTACGTCTGGATGGTTCGGCGGGTGTTGCGGCGGATCAGGCCCTCGGTTGTGGTGATTCTGGAGACGGAGATCTGGCCAAACCTGTTTCGTGAGGCGAAACGGATTGGGTGTGGGTTGATCCTGGTGAACGGTCGCATCTCGGACCGTGCGTTGCCGCGCTATCGACGATTCGCGCCGCTGTTCGGGCCGGTGCTGGAAATGTGTGACCGGATATTGGCTCAGTCGGATGAGATAAATTCCAGGTTTGTAGCGGCGGGCGCGCAACCCGGGATCGTGGAAACGGCGGGGAATCTGAAGTTTGATTTCACGCTGACGCCCTTGGCCGAAGATTCGCCCGTGCGGAGTTTCATCGCGGCAGGGCAGGGCAGGCCGCTTTGGGTTGCCGCCAGTACCTCGACCGATGGCCGGCTTGAAGAAGAAGACGACGTGATCGCGGCGCAACGCGCACTGGCTGGCTGGCGACTGATCCTGGCTCCGCGCAAGCCTGACAGATTTGACGCGGTAGCGAAGAAGCTCGAAGCCTCCGGGCTGCGTTTTGCGCGCCGCACCGCATTGCTGGACTACGATGCCGATGTGCTGCTGCTCGATTCGATCGGGGAACTGGCGGGCACTTTCGAGCATTCCGCCGCCGTCTTCATGGGCGGGACAATTTCCGAAATGGGCGGACATAACATCCTGGAACCAGCCATGGTGGGCAAGCCGGTAGTCGCTGGTCCGCATCTGGAGAATTTCCGGGAGATCGAAAAGCACTTCGACGCGCACAACGCGATGCTGCGGATTGAAACTGGCGCAGAACTGGCGAGTGCCATTGACCGCGCGGCGGCTGATGCCGGGCTGGGACAGCGGGCACTGGCGGCGGCCGGGATGAAGTGCGGTGCTTCGAAACGCTGTGCCGAGGCGGTGCTGGGGCTTTACGCCAGCCGTTATCCCCAGTTCCGACGAATGCAGCCTGGCTGGATGTTTCTTTGGTTTTTTTCGCAGATCTGGCGCTTGGGGAACGCACGGGATCGTAAGCAGAAACTGGCACGGCGACGGAAGCTGCCTGTGCTTGTGGTGAGTGTCGGCAATATCACTGCGGGCGGAACCGGGAAGACTCCCGTGACGCTGGAACTGCTGCAGGATCTGGCGGGCCGCAAGCCGGGTCTGCTCACGCGCGGCTATGGGCGGCACACGCGGGATGTCGTCGTTTTGCCACGCGGGGACGAATGCGCGCCGATCGAGCGGACCGGAGATGAGGCGCAGTTATACATCCGCTCGGCTCACGTTCCTATCGGAATTAGTGCGGATCGTTTTGAAGCCGGGTCACGACTGCTGGCTGCGGCAGATGTGGGCGTTCTTTTGCTGGATGACGGATTTCAGCATTTGCAACTCGCACGAGATTTCGATCTGGTGCTGATTGACGCGATGAATCCTTTCGGCGGCGGACATTTGCTGCCGCTGGGGCGATTGCGGGAGCCTTTGGCCGGACTGGCACGGGCCGACGCTTTCCTTGTGACGCGGTCACGGGCCGTGGCGAATCTGAAGGCAATCGAGTCGACTTTGCATCGCTACAACCCAGGCGCACCGGTTTATCATGCCTGGCTGGAGAATCGTCGCTGGACGAATCTGCGGGGTGAACATCTTGACGTCGGAGTATTTACAGGCGTGAAGGCTGTGGCATTTTGTGGGCTAGGAAATCCGCAGTCATTCTGGCGATCTCTGGCTAATGTCGGAGTCAAGCCGATGGAGCAGCATTCGTTTGGGGATCATCACCGTTACACTCCGACAGACCTTCGGCGCTTGGCGCGCCATGCGCGTGAAATCGGCGCTAAGGTTCTGCTCACGACGGCCAAGGATGCGGTAAATCTTTGTTCGGAATTCGAGGGCGTGGCGGCGCCGCTCGAGGTCTATTGGCTTGAGATCGGAATCGGGATAGACCGGCGCGATGAATTACTGGCGCAGATTGAGAGGAAGATTGCGGAAGCCAAATCGACGGTATAATTTCTGCAATAACGATGAAAAACTACCCCGTCCACAGGATCATCACCGCACTGATTTTGGGTGCGGCGTTCGGTTGCTACACATTCTACGACTACTCAAAATGGGCCATGCGCGGCAAAGACGCCTTTATGCTTCATGAGGCGCAGCGGTTTGACAAATACATGGCGAACCCCAAAATCTCCTTCAGTATTTCTTTGGGTATCGTTATGATTGCGATTCTGGTGGCGTACGAATTGATGGTGAGAGTTATAGACCCACGGCGTACAGATCAAACTGAAGTTCTATAGACCGGCCAGACTCAGAAAGGCGGCATTCCACCAATCGGAGCCTGCCGAAAAACGCGTCGTGCATTCGGACAATCGGTGAGAAGATTGCAGACCGGATGGGAACATGCGGGGCATTTCCGGTGTCATAATGATGGAATCTTGCCAAAGGAGAATTATCCGATGAAGACACGCTGGAATCGATCATTTGCTCGCCGTGCCGCGGCGCTGGTACTGGGAGCGGGTTTAGCGCTCACTCTCGCCTGGGCACAGGACCAGCCGATGAGGATCGGCGGGAATGTGATGCAGGCAAATCTTGTTTCGACCGTGAAGCCGATCTACCCGGTCGAAGCCAAGCAGAAGCGGATTGAAGGCGTCGTCAAGCTGGAAGTGACTATCGAAAAAGACGGCAGCGTGGCGCAAATTGCGGTGGTCGAAGGGCCGTCTGAGTTGCAGCAATCCGCCACCGACGCGGTGCGGCAGTGGGTGTATAAACCAACTTTACTCAATGGCGAGCCTGTCAAAGTATTAACCACTGTAGACGTGCACTACACGCTCTCGCAGTAAAACTACTCCCTAGACCTTGGTCCCTTTGAGTGCGCCGCGCACGGCGGTGTTCATCATCTCTTCCGCCAGACTGTGAGTGACTTCGTTGAGCCGATCGATCTGCGCGCGAAGCACGTTGTGGTCCTGCCCGTGATACGCCAGTTGCACGCGATTGATGGCTTCGCTGATTTCTTTGCGCTCACCATCCGTCAGGTGCAGCCAGGCCTGATCCCCCTGCGCCTTTCCAGTCGCCATCAGGATCGCATCGGCATCCACGCGTGCGCCGGCTAACTGCGCGGCCTGGTAGTCTGCCTCAGCGTTGTCGATAGAGGCTTCGATCATGGCCTCCACCTGTTCATCGGTCAAGCCATAAGACGGCTTGATGTCCATCGATTGTTCGAGTCCCGTGCGGGCGTCGCGCGCGGTCACGTTGAGAATTCCGTTGGCATCAATGAGGAAACGCACCTCAATGCGGGCCATTCCGGCTGGCATAGGCGCGATGCCTTTCAGGTCAAAGCGTGCCAGGCTTCGGCAATCTTTCGCCAGTTCCCGCTCGCCCTGCACTACATGGATCAGGACGTTGGTCTGGCCATCCACGCCCGTAGTGAAAGTCTCACCGGCGCTGGCGGGGATCGTCGAGTTGCGGTGGATGATTTTGGAAACCACGCCGCCATAGATCTCGATGCCGAGCGAAAGTGGCGTGACGTCCAGCAGGAGTTGGTTCTCGACCGTGCCGGCGAGAATGCCTGCCTGGACGGCGGCGCCCAGAGCGACGACCTCGTCCGGATTCAGCTCGGTATGCGGCCGCGCACGGAACAGCACTTCCACCGCGCTGCGGACCATCGGAATTCGCGTCGAGCCGCCCACCAGCACTACTTCGTCGATCTGCTCCGCCGTGACGCCAGCGTCTTTCATGCAGTCGCGGCAGGGGCCAAGGGTGCGGTCGATGATATCGCGAATCAGGTTTTCAAAAAGTTCACGCGTAATTTCGCGATGGTAATTCTTGCCGTTCCAATCGAATTCGATCAGGGCGGAAGGTGCGAACGAAAGCGCTTCCTTGGCGCGGATCACTGCGGCGCGCAGCGTCTGGACGGCTTCACCCGAATGCGATACATCGTCGCTCCATTCACTTTCGATATCTTCGAGTGCGATCTTCAGGAGTCGGTTATCGATGTCGTCGCCACCGAGGTGGGTGTCGCCGTTGGTGGCAAGCACCTCGAAGATCCCGTCGTGCAGCCTGAGGATGGAGATATCGAAGGTGCCGCCGCCGAAATCGTAAACCGCAATGACGCCTTCTTTCCGTTTATCCAGCCCGTAGGCAAGCGCAGCCGCAGTGGGTTCGTTCACCAGTCGCAGAACTTCAAGCCCGGCAATGCGTCCGGCATCGCGCGTGGCCTGGCGCTGTGCGTCGTTGAAGTACGCGGGAACGGTGATGACGGCTTTCGTTACCGGCGTGCCCAGGGCTGCTTCGGCATTCTTCTTCAACTGCCGGAGGATGAGCGCAGAGACCTCCGGAGGTGTGAGCGTCTTATCTCCGAACACGAGGCGAATCACGGACTCGCTGCCTTGGGCAATGCGGAACGGGAAAAGCTTCAGTTCGTCCTGGACATCCGCCACGCCGCGGCCCATAAGACGTTTTACCGAGTAGACGGTGCGTGCCGGGTGGTCAATGAGTTCGCGGCGGGCGGCGTTGCCCACAATTACTTCGCCCTCGGGAGTAATGGATACAACGCTGGGAACCATCTTGACGCCGTCCGCGCCGGAAATGACCTCAGGCTTCCCCAAATTCAGGTATGCGACCAGGCTGTTGGTGGTGCCAAGGTCGATGCCGACGACGGTATCCTGGTTGTCAAACTCAATTTGAAACATTTGCTTCGTCCGTTCTCGCGATCAGGTTGGTGATGTATTTTCTTCGATTCAGTTGGGAGCGAATTTCATCGAGTTTCACGCGGTCGTGTGCGACATCCCACGCGGCGAAACTGGTTTGCATTGCGCTGTCAATTTCATCCCGCATTCGTTCAAAGCGCAGCCGTGCTGAGGCTAACTGGGAGCGGGCATCTTCGTCGCCATCATGAAGCTCCTCGATGGCCATGTTGAGGTCAAATACTTCTTCCAGCAGTTCAGGCGGCACATCCTTTGTGCCTTGCTCGGCGATATCGAAGCCTTCCTGCTTGAGCACGTATAGAGCTCTGGCTACCGGGTCTTTGAGGGTTCGATATGCGTCGTTTAGAACAGCCGAAGCCTCCAGCGCGTACTCCTGCTCGCGCGCCGGTTTTCGGGAAAACAGATCCGGATGCAACTGGCGGCTGAGGGCATAAAACCGCTTCTCCAGATCTTTGACGTCGATCGCCAGGACCAGCGGCATATCGAAGAAGGCAAAAAAGTCATGAGCCGGAGGCTGCAGGGCTTTACAATTGGCGCAAAAACGCGAAGGCGCGGCAGTGCCGCAATTCCAGCAAAGTTCGTTCATCGATCACGCCGTAAACGACGTTCCGCAGCCGCAACTCTTCTTTGCATTCGGGTTCTCGAACACAAAGCCGGATTGCATCAGCGATTCCTTATAGTCCAAGGTCAAGCCGTTCAGATAGAGAATGCTCTTGGGATCGACGAACACCTGCACGCCGTCGAAATCGAATACTTTATCTTTCGGCCGTGGCTGGGTATCGAACTTGAACTGATAGCTCAGCCCGGAACATCCTCCGCCCAGTACGCCAAGACGCAACCCGCCCTGTACACCCATCTTCTGGAAGGTCGCGCGGATCTTGTTGACCGCCTTGGGTGTCACCTGGATCTCCCGGTTGGGGATCGGCTGTTCCGCCGCGTTGCTTTCGGCCGCCTGGGTTTCGAGCTCGGTCATTACGCCACCGTTTGGGCGTGCACGGGCGCCTGTTTTCCCTGCTTGGCGCGATAGTCGCTGATAGCCGCCTTAATCGCGTCTTCCGCCAGCACCGAGCAGTGAATCTTTACCGGAGGCAGGCTCAGTTCGTTCACGATGTCGGTATTTTTGATTTCGAGCGCCTGGTCGACAGTCTTGCCCTTGAGCCACTCGGTGGCCAGTGAAGAACTGGCGATCGCGCTTCCGCAGCCGAACGTCTTGAACTTTGCGTCTTCGATGATGCCGCTTTCGTCGTTCACCTTGATCTGCAGCTTCATCACGTCGCCGCACTCCGGCGCACCCACCATGCCTGTGCCGACGCTGGATGAACTCTTATCAAGCGAGCCGACGTTGCGCGGATTGTTGTAGTGATCGAGAACCTTATCGGAATATGCCATGTGAAGTCTCCTTTTTTAACTCGCTAAATTTAGTCGTGCGCCGGTCTAATCGTGGGCCCACGATACGGTGCTGAGGTCGATGCCCTCTTTCGCCATTTCGTACAGCGGTGAAAGCTCGCGCAGCTTGATCACCACGTTGATCAGCTTGTCGGCAACATAATCGATCTCGGCTTCTGTGTTGAAACGGCCAATACCAAAGCGAATCGACGAATGGGCCACATCGTCGCCCACGCCAAGCGCCTTCAGGACGTAGCTCGGTTCGAGCGTGGCCGACGTGCAGGCCGAACCGCTCGATACCGCAATATCGTTGATACCCATCAACAGCGATTCGCCTTCCACATACGCGAAGCTCATGTTGAGGCTGTGCGGCAGCCGATGTTCCATAGAGCCGTTGATGTAGACTTCGTCGAGACCTGCTTCCAGCTTCGCCCGCAGCCTGTCGCGCAGATTTCGCAGCCGAACCGTCTCGGTTTCCATCTCCAGCCGGCAGAGTTCGCAGGCTTCGCCGAGGCCGACGATGCCAGGCACGTTCAGAGTGCCGGAGCGCATGCCGCGCTCGTGCCCGCCGCCATCGATCTGCGCCGTGATCTGCACGCGCGGGTTGCGACGACGCACATAAAGCGCGCCAACGCCCTTCGGTCCGTACATCTTATGAGCGCTGATCGACATCATGTCGATGTTGTCGGTATTCACATTAATCGGCACCTTGCCGATCGCCTGAACGCCATCGGTGTGGAACAGAACACCTCGCTCCCGGCAGAGTTTTCCGATTTCGCGGATGGGCTGAATCACGCCCAGTTCATTGTTCGCGTACATGATGCTGACCAGAATCGTCTTGTCCGTGAACGCTTCCTTCAGCATTTCAAGATCGATCAGGCCATCGCCCATCACCGGCAAATAGGTGATGCGAGCCCCGCCTTTTTCGAGCTTCTTGCAGGTATCGAGCACGGCCTTGTGCTCGGTGACCACCGTGATGATGTGGTTGCCTTTTTCGGCATACATCTCCGCAACGCCCTTGATGGCGAGATTGTCGGACTCGGTAGCGCCGCTGGTGAAAATGATTTCCTTGGAGGTTGCGCCGATTAGATCCGCAATCTGCTTGCGGGCTTTATCGACGGCTTGCTCAGCGGCCCAGCCGAATTCGTGATTGCGGCTGGCGGCATTACCAAAGTGTTCGGTGAAGTAGGGCAGCATGGCGGCGACTACGCGGGGATCGGTCTGCGTAGTGGCGTGATTATCGAGATAAATAGGCAGCTTCATATTCTTTTAAACTTCCTGATGCAGAGTGGACGTGACGGGATTCAGTGGAACCGGCAATGGCGTCAGCTTCAAATTCTGCGATTCTGCAAGATCGGTAATAGTGAAACGATTCAATACGTCCAGGATCGCTTCGTGGACTTTGCGCAGCGGTTCGCGCACGGTGCACATGTCGGACTGATCGCATGTTCCGTGCTCCGTAAAGCAATGCGTCAAAATCACCGGGCCATCGATGGCGCGCACCACTTCGAGAGCGGACACCGCTCCCGGATTGCGAATGAGTTTATATCCGCCATTCGTGCCAGCTACTGATTGCACGATGCCAGCCCGAGATAACTGCTGTAATACCTTGGCTAACAATGTAACCGGCAAATGATAGGCGTCGGCGATATCCTTCGTGCTTGCCGTAGCGCCGGGAACGGAGGCAAGATGCCGCAGGGCGATCAGACCATAATCCGCTTTTTTGGTTAGCTTCAGCATGAACAAGGACTATATTTGTCCTGTATTGAGCATAGCATAGGGACCTTTGGAGTCAACGGGTTAAATTGCGACTGTAATGGTCCGTTGGAACGATTGGGGTTAGTCGAGATATTGCGCGGCCAGTTCGAGGTACTCGGTCGGTGTTACCAGTTGAAAACGAATATCCATCGAGCTAAACTGACGAATCTCACTGTTCATGGCTTCGCCTGGAATCTCGGCACCTGCAAGGTACAACTCGCCCGCTGCGATACGAAACGGCAGGACGCGCCACTTCCTGGCCACGGCCAAAGGCAAGGCGCGTGTGACGGGAACAGAGACCGCGGATGGTTCCGGTTTGCCCGTCGGAAGTTGATTCTGCTGTGCCAGCGCCGCATAGAGATCTTCCTCAGTGATAAGTCCCAGAGAAATCAGATGCACTCCCAGTCTGCAGTCCGGCGGTTGTGTGTCCAGCGCCATTTGTAGCTGGTGCGCTGAAATGCAGTGACCTACAAGAATGTCGCCCAGCTTCCTGCGACCGGTAATTAGTGCAGCCCGGTTCGGATAGGCGTGGTCGGTTTTTACCCAGCGCAGCGGCCTGCCGTGCCATTTTGCGATTGCGTAGGTACGAATTGCCCGGTATGTGGCAAAGAAGTTAATCCAGTTTGCCGCTACGACGCGGACGGGCGCTGCTGCCGCGAAACGCCATCCATAAACCCGGGAACTGCACCATGCGCGGATACCCATGTGGAGTGTTTGCAAAACGAGTCCGGCGGCCGACACGGGAGCAAGCCACGCGGCGGTGTTTCCAAGCCCCCACGAATGCCGCGAGGTGACGGCCCAGGCGAGCGTCACGGAGCCGTAGATAAAAAACAGATTCGTGAGCGGCCCCACGATGTTGCCGATCAGGCTCTTTCGATCGCGCCAAAACCAGTAGAGGTAACGCGCTGTTTCGCGCCACGAATGATATTCCCACGATTGCAGTCCAATGCCGGTGATCCAGCGCGAACGCTGCCGCACTGCGGGCTCAAAACTGCGTGGGAAGAATTCCCTGGTCGCGATCACGCGGCCGTGACGCAGTTCTATCGGAATGAATTTCTGAGGAAGCCCCATATTGGCGACCCGGAAACCGTTTTCGTAGTCCTCCGTGAGGCAGCCCGGTTCGAAGATCCGGTTCGAATGCGTCGCGGCGAGCATCTCCAGTGCTTTGCGCGAGAATCCGGTACCCACGCCGTTCGAGGGAATGAAGCCGCCGAGCAACGGTCTCGCCATCGCGTCTTTGAACTGATATTCACAGAATTCGTCGCAATACACGCCGTGCGAAATCTCGCGGAGTGGCGTTGGCAGAGCGAGCACGGGGATCTGAATGAAGTCATTCCATTGGGCGTAATAGTTCATCCAACGGAGTTCGTCGGGATCCATCACGTCCTCCGCATCGTGAGTCAGGACCATTTCGAAACGCACCCTGCGCCCTTCTTCCTCATAGAGAAGCATGCGCTGGTAGATCCAGTTCAGGCAATCGGCTTTGGATGTTGGTCCATCATGCGGGCAAACGGCAAGGTGCACGTTTGGATGGCGTTTCATGGCTTCGCGGACAGCGGCGACGGTGGGTCCATCGTTCGGATAAACTCCGACGAAGAAATCGAAATCGCATGACGAGTAGTTCTGCCGCGACACATTGTTGTCGAGCATCTTCTGGATCACACGTTGTTCGTGCCATGTGGCGACAAAGACTGCCATCCGACGTCGCGGGACGGCGTCCAGTTCGGACTCGGTAGGTGATTTGAGCTCCGGCAGAGTGGAGCAGGCGTGGCGAAGCCAGGCGAGGGCGGCGGCTACATCCACAACGCAGTCATCAAGGCCGCTGAGTACGATCCAGAATGCAAGCGGCGTCAGTAGCAGTGCTACCCAGTGATCCAATTTGGCATCCGTAAAAGGGGCAAAGACAGGAAGTGCCGGGAGGGGGGAAGTTTCTCAGATTTAACTTGTGAGGGTGACTAATTTTCGCAGGAGCGACTTCGCCTCTTTGAAGTCGGGAAACTGCTTCTCGTGAGCCTTGAATTCGGGAGTGTGGACGCATCGCCGCGTGCCAGAATGGTCCACCGGGTAGCGCAGGTGCAGCATTTCGTGGAACATGACGTATTCGAGCGCGAGCCGCGGCGCACGCGGATCGTCGAAAATCCGGCTGATCATGATCATGTTGTGGGAGGGGTCGAAGTGGCCGAGGCGCGTTCGGGAGCGAATGTGGCTCCAGCCAAGTTCGGGGCGCGCCATCATACCGCCGAAATGGCGTGCGTTCAGCTCTTCGAAAACAACCACCAGATCGTGCGTGCTGCCGGAAGGTCCGCTATGCGCTTTACGCCCGCGTTCCTGCCGCGTCAATTCTATCCTTCGCTGCATGTCACGCCGGTTCAGATAGAGGCGGTATCTGTGTTGATGATGCCGCGCGATCGGCTTCCTGTAGAGCTTGTTGAGCAGAATGTGTGCCAGGGCTTCAGTGACCGGTGCAGGCGCGCCTTCGAGTAAATCCGTGATGGTGACACTGATTTTGCCGGCCTCGAGGCGGATGCGGCTGTTGGGATCTACGAAGCGCTTGTACGCAACTTCGATGGCCGGAACGGGCGTGCGCGGACGGATTTCGCGATGCACGCGCGTGAATATCTCCACCGCCGATTCGAAAAATAGTGCACTGGCGACGTTGACTGGTTCGTGTATTCCATCGGTGGTGCCGGTACTCCACAAATCGCCGCCGGGCGAATCGACCTCATCGACCATAATAAGAGATTACGCGTAAACATCTGATGCCTGCCATAAGAGCGAAAATCACATCCATCGGACGCCACATCCCTCCCCGCGTCCTGACCAATGCCGACCTCGAAAAACTGGTCGACACGAACGACGAATGGATTCAGACCAGGGTCGGCATTTCGGAGCGGCATATTGCCGCGCCGGAGCAAGCTACCTCCGATCTTGCCACGCTGGCGGCGAAAGATGCGCTGGAGCGGCGCGGTATTGATGCCGCCGAACTGGACGCGATTATCGTTTGCACCGTGACGCCCGACATGATGTTCCCATCGACGGCCTGCATTGTGCAGAATCACCTGGGTGCGCACCATGCCTGGGGCTTCGATCTTGTGGCTGCCTGCAGCGGCTTCGTTTACGGTTTGACCGTCGCTTCCAGCCTGATTGCAGCGGGAACGCACAAGAAGGTGCTTGTGATCGGCGCCGACACCATGTCCCGGATTATCGACTATAAGGACCGCGCCACCTGCGTGCTGTTTGGGGACGGTGCCGGAGCCATGCTGCTGGAACCAACGGAAGAAGGCGAAGACGCGGGGTTCATCGATTTCTTCGGCGAGATTGATGGCTCCGGCGGCAGTTATCTCTACATGCCGGCCGGCGGGAGCCGCGTGCCTGCCAGTGCGGAAACAGTCGCCAACAGAATGCACTATGTACATCAGGAAGGCGGTCAGGTCTTCAAGTACGCAGTGCGCAAGATGCACGAAATGGCGACGACGCTGATGGAACGGAACAAGCTGACCACGGACGATATCGACATCTTGATTCCCCACCAGGCGAACCGCCGGATCATCGACGCGACGATGGAACGCCTCGGGCTGCCGACCGAAAAAGTGATGGTCAATATCGGACGTTATGGGAATACGACTGCGGGAACTATTCCGCTGGCGACCTGCGATGCTTTTGACGAAGGGCGACTGCATAAGGGCGGACTCGTGATGTTCGCGGCCGTCGGGGCAGGGTATACGGCAGGCGCCAGTTTATGGCGCTGGGCGTTTTAGGCGCCGGAGTCAAACCCGCCGTCAAACCATCGGCGACAAGCCAAATCGAACTTCCGCGCCCGCCGGCAAACCTGGCAGATAGATAATTCCGCCCACATCGGATGCGGCCTCCAGCATTCCTTCGCCATCCACTTCCACGTGGTAGCGACGGCCGGATTCGAGGCCAATGATAAACACGTCGTCGAGCGGCTCTGTCTGCACCGAGTCGTCGGCGTCGCCACCCGGATCGCCATGAATTGACGGAGCGGGCTTCGCAGCTTTCCTCTCTGGTACGCGAAACTTTGCCGCATGCTGCGCGAAAAAAACTGTGGCCTCGGTGACGTCAATCGCGTCGTGCGGGACCTTCGGGTCTACTATCGCCATCTCGCCATTCGCGAATAATTGCAACTCACCGCCGAAGAAAGCCAGCCACTCGGCATCGTCTTCCCAGGATGAACGGACGTACAATTCGCCGCCAATCGCATCGTGCACCACCAGCGGAACGTGATAGTAGCTCAGGCCCGGCTGGTAGGGATTCGCCCACATCATTTCGTAAGGGATTCCCAGCGCGCCGCGCATCAGGAAACGGTCATTCATCAGAAAGCCCTGGAGCAGTTGTGTCTCTGGTGCGTTGGAATCGAGCGCCACCATGGCCAGTTCGGCGGCGCGTGAAAGTGTGGCCTTGGTGACATCGGGTCCACGTTTGTCCATCTCGGGATCCGCGGGGATGCGGTACTCGTTCTCGGCGGCGGGAAAGGGTTCCGGGTAATGGGCCAGGATGTGAGTAAGGGGATAATCCCGAAACCATTTGCCAAACGTTTCGCGCAGATCGAAGTTGAGGTTGTCGCGGAAAGCGTGAATTAGTTCCAGCATGGCATTGGCATCGCCATTCGGAACGTGAATCTTCCCTGCTCGCAGGCCGGGAATGAACCTCCCCATCCAATAGCCCTCGTAAACTTCGCGCAACGCCCTTTCCGATGCGGCAGACTGCGCTTCAGAAAGCGCGATGGCGGCCAGAGTTTTGGTTCGCGCCTGAGCGAGGGTGATTCCAGCTGTGGGGACAGACATCGCCCTTTCCAGTTTTGGCGTGATGGCTGCCCTGTCGGCGGCCGCGGTCAATGGTTCGCACCAGTCGGAGATCAGCGCGATCTGTCGCAGAACACTATCCGACGTTGCGGTGGCAGTAACAGCCCAGGCAACTGCCTGACGTCCGGCGGCTTCGTCCTGTGCGACTTGATATCGAAGTGCGGCCGTCCAGCCAAACTCCGGAAACTGAGTCCCGGCCTGCCAAAGCGTTTCAAACTGTTCCCAGCGCAGAGACCGGCGTTCACGCTCCCGCCGAAGCAGTTTTAGGCGGGAGGGCAACAGGAAGATGCGGGGAGCGGTAGTGTACGCGCGGAATGTATCGGGCGCGGTCGATTCCGTTGCCGGGTTCGACGCCCCAGAGGGGACGGTCTGTGCGAAGACTCGCAAGCCGGGTAGTAAGGCAGCGAGGCGAAACAGGTTCCGCCGCGTCCATCCCGTTTGTTTGCAGGATCTTGTTAGCATGTCCCAGTCCGTGCCTTCCGGTTATTCCCGATTCTGCCACATCCGCTCGTTGATTGTCGCTGGTGCGCTGGTATCATTGCATTTAACAGAACCTGGCGGTTGGAGAAGTGTGCTTTTGCGCCGGGTCAACGAATTGCAAGGTGAGTCGCAACGGTTTTCCTGGCGCAAACGTCTCACTGAAACGAGCCAGCGGAAGCCGGACGCACCCCGGATTGGCTTCCGGCTTTGAAAATTGAACGATAGTATCGAATCCTAAATGAAGAGTCTCCAGACTGTTTGCCTGTTGTTCGCTACGGTCGGCCTTGCCGCCGCCCAGCAGTACACCATTAGCACCGTAGTGGGTATCCCACAGACTCCCGGGCTTTTCCCGGTAGTAAACCCCACGCCAGCCCTCCCGGCGGCCTCGTTTACGGCGCCAGCGACCGGAACCGGCGGAGCTCAGCTCTATGACCCCGCAGTGGTCGTCGTAGACTCCGCGAATAACATCTACATCGCTAATTCCTACACCTACGTTGTCGATATGGTGACGGCCAGCACCGGCATGATCGCGATTGCCGGAGGCGACGGCACGCCTGGAACTGCGGGGGAAGGTACCGCCGCCACGTCGGCCAACATTGGCGATATCCATGGCCTGGCGGTCGATTCTAACGGCAATATTTATATTTCGGACACCTCTTCCTGCCGGATTCGCAGGATCGATAATCCCACTACGAACAGCATCCCGAATATCGCCACCTTTGTTGGCAACAAGGCAGTGCCGTTCTGTGGTGCGCTCTCAGGTACGCCACTGGTATCGCCGGGCGCGCTCGCCTTCGACTCCAAAGGCAATTTGTACGTTGCCGATTATGGCGCCTCGGTAGTGAAGATGATTACCAGTGCGGGCGTTGTTTCGGTATTTGCGGGAACCGGTTCTTATGGCTATTCAGGAGACGGTGGCCCGGCCGCCAAGGCCGCTATCGCTTATCCGTCCGCCCTTGTGTTTGACGCCGCAGGCAATCTCTACATCGGCGACTTAGGCAACAGCAATATTCGCAAAGTCGACACCAACGGCAATATCACCACCGTGCTTTCCAACGTGATTCCAAAAGGCTTTGGAATCGACGCGTCGGGCAATTTCTATTTTGTGGATGGCGTCACTTCGACTGTGAAAAGGACCCTGCCTGGCGGGGGCATCGTCACGATTGCGGGCAATGGCGTTCCAGGCTATGGCGGTGACGGAGGACCCGCGTCCCAGGCCTCTCTGAATCAGGCCAGCGCGCTGACGGTTACTTCCAACGGCTCAATTTATATTGCCGATACGCTCAACCAGGTCGTTCGCAAGCTTACAGTGGTTGCGTCTTCACTGGGCGTGCAGGATGCCGCCAGCGAAGTGCCGGGTTCCGGCCTGGAACCGGGCAGCATTTCTCCGGGTGAGATCCTGACACTGTTCGGTTCCGGACTTGGAAGTTCGCCAGTGCCTCTCAGTGCGGTTGCCACCGCGGGGCTCTTCCCAACCCAGGCCGCCGGCACTTCTGTCACTTTCAACGGATACCCCGCGCCCATCATCTACACGTCATCCGGCTTGGTGGCTGTGGTGGCTCCGTACGAAATCTACGGCTCAACCAGCGCGGTGATTTCATTGACCTATCAGGGCAATACTTTCACGGCGACAATGCCGGTTTCGAATACAGTGCCTGCCATATTCACCTCCAACGCTTCCGGATTGGGCCAGGCAGCCGCGCTGAATCAGAATTTGACCGTTAACAGCGATTCGAACCCCGCCCATCTCGGCAGCACGATCGTGCTTTACGCAACGGGCCTCGGTTACACGAATGCGCCGGTTGATGGACAGGTCACGCCCACAAATTGCGGCGTATCGTGCCTCGCCACACCCGTGACTCCGGTGACGGTAAAAATCGGAAGCAGTTTCGTGACGCCGTCGTATGTTGGTGCTGCGCCCTCGCTGATAGCGGGTCTGACACAGATCAACGTACAGATTCCCACTACCGTCATCCCCGGCGATGTGCCGGTTCTGGTGATCAGCGGCGGCGCTGGCGGAATTAACGGCTATCCGTCGCAGGCAGCCGTCACCATTGCAGTGACTCAGTAGCGCGGCTGATCGGCGCTACTTTCCAAGCCAGTCGTCGAGATGGCGTTTCTGTGAAGATGTCGCATCGGTCTTCAATTCCAGTTGCCATTTGCCTGGCTCTTCTCCGAAAGTGAGATCGATCCGGGTGAGTTTTTCGCGGCGCGCGACCAGTATAGTCACGCGATTTCCCACTCTGTAATTATCCAGCCTTGCGGCAAGCTGATCGGCTCGCACCCGGTAGTCATCTATTGCCACAATCTCGTCATCCACGCTGAGCCCTGCCGTGTCGGACGGTGATCCACGCAGGACGCGCGATACCAGCAGACGACCATTGTCGATTTTAGTCTCCGCTCCCAACCATGCTTTCTTCGGCGCGTCTTTTACCTCTTTTACCTGCTCCGCGGCATGGAACCGGAGACCAAACCACTCGAGCGCTTCACTGTAGTCAAGTTCGCCGGGATTCTCCACCGTCGTGCGGAAGAATTCCGTCAGCGGAACGCCCGCCACCTCCGCAGCCAGCGCCTTGAACTGCTCCGGAGTGAAGCCCCGCTCGCCGGAATACCGCTGAAAGGCAACGCGCATCAGATCGTCCAGCGACTTCGCGTCGTTCGTGGCGCGCCGGATTTTTGCATCCAGCAGCCAGCCGACCACCGCCCCTTTGGTGTAGTAGCTGACGGTTACGTTGTTGCTGTTCTCGTCGGGCCGGTAGTACTTAATCCAGGCGTCGAACGAAGCCTGCTCAGCCGACTGCTGCATCCGGCCGGGAGTGGCTTGCAGGCTGTTGATGATTGAAGACAGAGATCCTGTGGTGTCTGACCCCGTTCCCAGATACTCTGCGCGCGACGACAAGCCCGCGCGATGCACGGTTAAGGGCGCGTAGTAGCTCGTAATCCCTTCCACTACCCAAAGGCTTCGCGTCGGATTCTCGGTTTCGTAGTCGAACGGCCCCAGTTCAGCCGGACGCATGCGCTTTACGTTCCAGGCATGGAAATACTCGTGCGCCATCAGATCCACCCAGCCGATGTAGGCCTTGCGGGTTCGCGTGGCCCAGCGACTCGACATCACTGTAAAAGAATTCCGGTGTTCCAGTCCCCCGCTGGCTTCGGTGAGCAGGTTCAGGAAAACGAACTTATGGCTGTACGGCAGGCCGCCCCACATCTGTTTGTAGCGCCGCACGATCTTTTCCAGATCCTCCGCCGACTTCTTTCCATCCCAAACTCCTCCCTCGCCCTCAGTCACCAGATAGTGCGCCACGCCATCGACATCAAAACGCGATATCGACGGATTTCCAGCCAGGATGGGAGAATCGACCAGCTCGTCATAATCGGATGCCCGGTAAGTGTGCGGCTCGCCACCGGTCACCTCTTCCATGCCGGAAACGCTTACCTTCCATGCAGCCGGCAACACGAGCTTCACTTCATATGGGCGGGCCAGGCCTCCCACCAGCGTCATGAAAGTCGGAGCGCCGTTCAGAAGTGCGAACGAATCTTCCACCCAGTTCGTCCGAACCGACATTTCGCGGCAATATACGCGATAACTCACACGTACTGTAGCCGCGCCGCCCGTCTCCACCCGCCATCGATTCTTCGTTGTCTTGAGAACATTTGCGACCTCTCCCGAAACTCGGACGTCCTCCACATTTCTGGCGTATTCCCGAATCAGATAGGACCCCGGCGTCCAAACAGGCATAAAGAGGTCGATCGACAGCCGCCCTCCAGTAGGGAAATCGGCGTCGACCACGGCGTAGTGAGTTTGCGGCGCGGGGAAAGAAACGGTATAGCGGACCGGTTCCCGGTCCTGAGCATTTAGCAAGGTCGGCATAGTGACAAAAGTGGCAAAACAGAGAGCGAGATTGGCCAGGCAAACCGCGGCTGCGTGAAAGCGTGCATTGTGGTGGTTTTCAGCCATGGAGCGATGATGCAATCATAGCGAGAAGTGTTGCAAAATGAAAGAGATCCGCTTTGGTGTCCCGATTGCCCTACAGGGGCCGGATGGTTACTTCTATGAGACTGCACCGATGGAATGACGGATTCGCCCCCGTGCTGACGGTTTTTGCCTTCCTGTCAATCTCGGCTTTAGCCGTCGCGCAGACGTACCCCGGTGCCCCGTATCCGCCGCCTCGTTCAGGTGCGGCGGGCGCTCCCCCTCAGGCAGTTCCTCCGCAAGCAAACCAAACCCCGCAGGCAAACCAGCCGCAGGTTCCCGGTCAGGGCGATCCAGTCGACGAACCCGGTCGCGCCGTTGCCCGTCTTGGCATTCTGAACGGTGACGCCTCTATCCGGCGTGGCGATTCTCCCGATTGGGTGGCCGCCGCCGTCAACGCGCCCCTGATGTCCGGCGATGAGATTTCAGTAGCCGCTGGCAGCCGCGCCGAAATTCAGATCGATACCGCCCATTTCCTCCGCATCGGCGGCGATACTGAACTCCGTTTGGCCGATCTCGAAAATGGCCACTATCAGGTTCAGGTTGCTCATGGTTTGGTGACGTGGCGCGTGCTGCGCGATTCGCAGGCGCAGGCCGATATCAGCACGCCACTCGTATCCGTGCAGCCAGGGCGTCAATCCTTAGTGCGAGTGGAGGTTTCCCCCGACGGTTCGTCTCATGTCACGGTACGCCATGGTGAAGCGACCGTTTCCACGCAAAAAGGCTCCGAAAAAGTCACGGAGAATTCGACGATGGATATACGGGGCACCGCGGCCGACCCTGAGTTTCAGGTGGTGGCCGCGGCACCGCGCGACGAATGGGACGGCTGGAGCGATCAGCGTGACAGCTACCTGGCGCGCGCGCAGGCTCCGCGCTATGTCCCGCAGGGTGTTTCCGGCGTGGAAGATCTGGATGCCTATGGACACTGGGCCTATGATCCGGCTTACGGTTGGGTCTGGGCGCCTACGGAGGCGTCGTCCTGGGCGCCTTATCAGAATGGCCAGTGGGTGTGGGAAGACTATTATGGCTGGACCTGGGTAGATTACGCGCCTTGGGGCTGGGCGCCTTTCCACTATGGTTCCTGGTATATGCGGCCCGGCCTTGGCTGGGCGTGGTTCCCCGGTCCGCGCGTGGGCCGTGTCTGGTGGCGGCCGGCGATGGTCGGGTTCTTCGGCTGGGGCGGTGGCATTGGAATCGGCGTAGGTTTCGGCTTCGGCAATATTGGCTGGGTTCCGTTGGCTCCGTTTGAAGTCTTTCATCCCTGGTATGGACGAGGTGGCTTCGGGGCGCGTGGATTTGTTGGCATGAACGTGATCCGTAACTCGAGCGTGATCGGCGCATATCGCAACGCTGGCGTGGCGAATGGTGTGACGGCGGTAACGGCAGCGGATTTCCAGCGTGGCAGCTTCCGCAATACGGTGGCTGTGGACCGCACTACTCTGCAGCAGGCATCTCTGGTGCATGGAGCAGTTCCCGTAACGCCGACGAGTTCGAACCTCCGCTTCAGTAATAAAACGACGACGGCGCCCACGCGACAGACTGCTTCCGGGGCCGCCAGCCAGCGTTTCTTCGGAAGCTCCACTGCAAGCGCAGCAAGGACTCCTTTTGCACAACAGCAGGCGGCAGTTCGTTCCGCAGTAAATGGACAAGCAAGTGCCTCGGCTGCGACTCGTGCTTCGGTTTCATCGTCGCCACGCGCTGGTCAGACTGCCGGACGCGCGCCAGGTTCTGCCTCCTCCGCGCCGGGTTGGCAGAGGTTCGAAGGCGCGAATGCGGCGAATCCGGGAAATTCCAGCGAAGGGGCGTCTCGCTCTGCGGCACGCGGCAACACTCCGGGACCCAGCTATAACCGTTACGGCGGCACGCCCGGCGGCGCAGGTAGCCAGTCACCACAGGTGCGGCCTTACCAGGTTTCACCGTCGATTGTGCGTCCGCGTCCTGAAACGTCCGCTCCTCAGTCTTACGGAAACAGCGCCCCACAAAGCCGGCCCGCGCCAACTCCGGCGCAAGGCAATTACGGTGGCGGGGCATCGGCCCCGCGCAGTGCTCCGGCGCCCAGAAGCGCTCCTGCTGGTGGCGGAGGCCATAGCGCGCCTTCGCACGGTGGCCACCGCTAAGCGCTGTCATACGCTTGGTTTTTGAGGGGGTTCTCGGCTGTTCATATGCGACCGTGAGCCTCAACGCGCCGATGCTACAATTGCATTAGCTGCGGCGGCTGTAGCTCAGCTGGTAGTAGCGCCAGATTGTGATTCTGGAAGTCACGGGTTCGAACCCCGTCAGCCGCCCCACTCCTTCATCTCTCTCCTTCTTCACGAGTCTCATGAATTCTCGGTACGGTCCGGTATGGACCTGTCGCGAAAGTTAGAGATCCGAACTGGCCCCTCGGGAAAATTCGCGCGGATCTCAAGCTCTCCACCGAGGGCCTTTATGAACTCCGCCAGAGTACTCACGTACATGTCAGTCCGGCGCTCCGTCTGGGATATTTTGCCCGCATGGACTTACCGGGCTTCCGGCTGCAACCGCTTAAAGGCCAGATGAAAGGCTTTTGGGCCGTGACCGTGCGTGCAAACTGGCGGTTGATTTTCCGTTTTGATGATGGCGCTACGGATGTAGATTATGTCGATTACCACTGAAAGGAACCAGGCTATGACCATGAAGAATCCACCGCATCCCGGAGGCGTCGTTTATCGTCAGTGCATCGAGCCTTTAGGCTTGAGTATCACGGACGCCGCCGCCGCCCTTGGCGTGACGCGCAACACGCTTTCGGAACTCGTCAACGCGAAGCGCCGCGGCATATCCCCCGAGATGGCCGTCAGGCTGTCCAAGGTTTTCGGCGGCCTGAAGAAGGCTGGCTCGTGCAACAGGCACAGTACGACCTTGCCCAAGTGCGCCGCGACCGGCTGGAGCTGAAACGGCTGGAACTGGCGTGCCGTTAATTCTCGACCGGCACATTATTCATCTGATCGATAACCAGCACTTCCAGCCACATCTTGCGCGGCTCCAGTCTCAGCCCAAGCTGCTCCTCGATAGCCACGAAAATCGATGCGTCCGACTCGCCTTCCGGCGCCTGTGCACCTTCCTGAACGTGTTCCGGTTTCCAATCAAGCGTCACGTCAAAGGTTCCCTCCAGACCCGTCAAGTCGAGGACCGGATGATCCAGACCAAAATCCGGGCGCGACAACCGCCCTGCCAGCATCGCCATCGAAATAGAGAATCCCGTCGCATGCCCACCCACCGCCTTGAACCTATAGGCGCCACCCGGTGCCGCAGCGGGATGAATCCCCGGCGCTCCTTTTTTGCCGTTGCCGCGCACCAGCGCAATCACCGAAAATTGCCTTGGCTCGCGATGCGAGACCATTTTGAAGCGTTCCTCCAGTAGTCGTTGGAACATCAGGAGGAACTTCGAATTTGGGGTGTCGGGCGGAAATCTCGCCTGGATGTCGAGGTTCTCCGAATTCATCCAGTCCGGTCCCGAAAGCAGGTAATCCTGGGATTCAGACACGTCAAACGCCATGCAAATCAGCCGTTTGAGCGACACATTTTCGATCAACAGGAGGCCGCCGCTGTTTTTGATCCGATCCACGCCCGTCCCGGAATTGTTCGCCTTGACCGATGCGACATCGAAAGTGGGCCGCGAATCGATGGCGCCGGGGGCTGTCTGGCCGTACACTGTCTGGACGTGCGCAGTTGCCACCAGCAAGCCGCCCGAGAGCAAAACACGAACTGTGCGCATCAGGAAAGCCATTAAAGCCATATCTCTGGAAACGCGGGTCGGGGGCAAAGGTTAACAGCACGCGGGCCGATTTTTCCACACGCCTCACCACATTGCAGCGCGCAGGTTTCATGCGAAGTCTGCGCGCTGCTACGGACAATGCAGCTGAAGTCACCGGTGCATTACAGAATCGGCGACGCGGCGCTGATTGCCGCAAATCAAATCCGGGAAACTCAGTTCCTTTGAAAGGCCCGTCGAGCTTAGCGAGAAGAGTCAGACCGACTTCCTTGGATCCGCGAGCCGCCACAGCCCGGAATCGCGTCGCACTGTCGTATTCGGTAAGCGGCACGGTCGCCAACTCGAAAAGCATCTCGTTCGACAAGAGCAGAATATGGTCCGACTCGACGATGTCGATCAGGAGATTGCGGGCCACACCTTTGGAACTGGTATGTCCCCGAACGAGAATGGCGGTGTCAAGGAGAATTCTCACCGATGGGGACGATAGCCGGGCCGAACGCTTCGCATCGCCTCAGTGATAATCGCGTCGGCTTCTTCTTCCGAGACGGGCTGCGGCTGGCGTCTACCTCGGCATAATACTTCCTCAATTCCTCTGCGATTTCCAGTCTCCGCTCATGCGAAACGCTGACCGGCTCGAAAGTACGGACGCTGATCGCTTCTCCCGCGTGCACGCGGCGTCCCAAGAGATGTTCGACAGGGGCCATCTGGTCAGGAGAGAGATCTTCGGCATTGCAGATCATGACTAAGTCCTAAGATTACGTTATGACTGATTCGACTGCCAGGCTAATGACATGGCCGCTAACGTCCACACTGACTCGCCTACGGTTGGATCCCGAACATGCTGGCACCCTGATATTTGTAAGTTGCAGAAACAATTAAAGGCGTGCCGGAACGATCACTTCCTCCCCGGGGCCAGAGGTTGACAGTACCCATCCGGGTTTTTCCATACGTCACAACACCTTGCCGTCGTCCGTGCGCTCCCCAGCCGCCCCGACGGCGCTAAACTGGTATTTAATTCATGCGAATTCTGCGCTGGCTTTTGCTGGTCGTAATTGCCGTTATCGCCGCCGGAGTGTTCCAGAAATATCGCCTGGAACGCGAAGCCGGACAAGCCCAGCAACGTCCCACGCCTCCCATGATGTCCCTCGGCGACAAGGCCATTGCCCAGGAGTGGGAATGGGGTCAAAGCGCCGACGGCCATCCCGCGGTCAAACTGACAGCCAAACAATACGCGCTGGCAGCCGACACGAAAACCGCTCAACTAGAAGGCATCGAACTCCGCATCTATCAAAAGAACGGCAAGTTTTACGATCGCGTCCGCAGCGACCACGCGCAGTTCTTCAACGAAGATAAGAAGCTATACGCCCCCGGTGAGGCCGAAATCACGCTCGATGTTCCGGTCGCAGGCGAACCCTCGCACATTCTGACGTCCATCAAGGCAGCCGGCATCAACTACAACAGCGACTCGGGAAAAGCCTCTACCGACCAGCACGTCACGTTCACGTTCGAAAACGGCAGCGGAATTTGCGACGGGGCGTCCTACGATCCGCAAACACATGAGATTCATCTGCAGCGCGGCGTCGTCCTGCAGCTGAAGAGCAAGACTCCCAAGGGCAGGCCGATGAAGGTGGAAACCGAAGAACTCATTTACAGCGAGACAGGTCAGACCGTAACGCTGGGGCCATGGGCGAAATTGACGAAGGATCAGACGGTGCTGACGGCCGGCGCCACCACCGTCCATCTCAAGAACCGGAAGATGGATAACATCGACGCGCCAGCCGCCAGAGGCACCGATAAGCAGCAGGGGAAGAATCTGGAATACTCCGCCGATCTGGTCCACGCGATTTACAACGAGCACGGCGAAATGGAAAAGATGGAGGCAACGGGCAACGCCCACCTTGTGTCGCACGGTGCTACATCGGAAACCAGCATGACAGGCGCGCACCTGAACCTGTTCTTCAATGCGGGAACCCGCGACAGCGTGCTCACCTCGGCGCAGGCTCGGGGGAACGCGACGGTGGAATCGAAGCCGACGCCTGATCCTAAGGGCCTGACGCCCGATACGAAGACGATCCGCGCGGATTCGGTGGACGTCCTGATGAGGCCGGATGGCAAGGAACTGGATCGCGTGACGACTCTTAGTCCCGGAACCATGGAGTTTACGCCCAACCAGGCTGCCCGTTCGCGCCGGCTGGTGAAATCCGACCGTATGCTGGTTCGCTACGGGCCGAAGAACGAAATCGAGTCCTATCACGCCGATACGGCTTCTACTGAAACTCATCCCTCGCAGGCGGAGGTCACGGCGAAGAAGAAACCTGCTACTCAAATTGTGGTTACGAGTAGCAAGGTTCTGGACGCTACCTTTGATGAAAAAGGGCAGGTGAAGCAGATTTTGCAGACCGGCAATTTCCGCTATAAAGAGGGTGTCCGGCAGGCGCAATCGGATACGGCCGTGATGGACAACGTGAAGAATGTGATGGACCTGGACGCACATGCGCGTATCGCGGATGACAGCGGTTCCACGGCGGCGAATCACATCCAGATCGATCAGGCGACGGGCGACTTCGATGCGCGAGGCAAGGTGGAAACTACGCGGTTGTCTGATCCGAAACCGGCGGATCAGAAATCAGATGTCCCGAAACCAGCGGATCCAAAGCTGGCTGCTCCCAAAGTCGATGCTTTGAAACCCGGCACGCCGGCCACTGCCACCGCGAAGTCGGCCGATCAGGGCGGAATGCTTGATCCCGGTGAAGCCATGCAGGGCAAGGCTGATCATGTGGTCTCCGCCAGCAGCGGCCCGTTGCATTCGCAGATTATTCACTACATCGGGAACGCCGTAGTGTGGCAGGGAGCCAGTCGCATCACCGGGGACAAGATAGATATCGACCGCAAAGAAAAGTCTCTGATCGCCGACGGCCACGTCGTCTCGTTCCTCCAGGACGCGGCTAAGAGCACGCCCGATGGCAAGCCCGGTACCGCGGGACCTGTCACCATTGTCCGCTCGCAAAAGCTCGTTTACACCGATACAAACCGGCTGGCTGTGTATACCGGCGACGTGTCGTTGATCCGCTCTGTTCTTACCGTGAAGTGCGCCACCCTGCAGGCCTATATGAACGATGGCAAACCGGTGGACGGCAAGACACCAGATTCGCGCATCGATAAGGCGCTGGCCGACGGCAAAGTGGAGGTTGTGCAGACCGCGACGGCACGCCAGCGCATCGGCACGAGCGAGCACGGAGAATACTATACAGAAGAGGGCAAGATCATTTTGACTGGCGGACGGCCGTACCTGAAAGATTCGAAAATGGGCGATTCCAAAGGCGAACGCGTCGAGTATTTCACCAATACGGACAAGATCGTGGTGGATGGCAATACAAAGGAACAGGTCCAGGGCCATCTTCTGCGGGGCAAGAGCTGATGCAGACGCTGGAGACTGTTGAGATTGCCAAATCGTATCGCGGCCGCCGGGTTGTGAACGATGTTTCTCTCAGCGTGAAGCGTGGTGAAATTGTCGGTTTACTGGGGCCCAATGGGGCGGGGAAAACCACCTCTTTTTATATGGTAGTCGGGCTGATCAGCCCCGATTCCGGCAAAGTTCTTCTGGATGGCAAGGATGTCACCAATGTGCCCATGTACCAGCGTGCGAATCTGGGCGTAAGTTACCTGCCGCAGGAAGCGTCCGTATTCCGCAAGCTGACAGTGGAAGATAACCTGATGGCTATTCTCCAGACGCGACGCATGACCCGACGCGAACGCTACGAAAAAATGAATCGCCTCATCGAAGACATGGGGTTGACCACGGTGCGTAAGAGCAAGGGCTATGTGCTTTCCGGCGGTGAGCGGCGGCGCGTGGAGATCGCACGTTCGCTGGCGATTGATCCCAGTTTTTTGCTGCTGGATGAGCCGTTTTCCGGCATCGATCCGATTCAGGTGCTGGAGTTGCAACGTATTATTCTGGATCTCAAGCAATCCGGTATCGGCATTCTGGTAACGGATCATAACGTGCGCGAAACGCTGAGCGTGACGGACCGTGCCTACATCATCAACGAGGGAAAAATCTTTCGCAGTGGAAGTCCCGACGAGTTGGCGGGAGACACGGAAGTCAAGCGCGTGTATCTGGGCGAAAGCTTTCAACTGCCGCTTGGGTACGGCGCCTGAGGGAGTTGCAGTTTGAAGATCCCCACATTATTCGTATCCCACGGTGCTCCCAGCCTCGCCCTGGAAGGCGGACCCTCCCGCGACTTCCTCGTCTCGCTCGCTGGCAGGTTAGCTGGCCCGCGGGCGATCGTTTGCGTCTCGGCGCATTGGGAAACCCCGGTTGCAATGGTAGGTCTGGCTGCGCATCCGGAAACAATCCACGATTTCTACGGTTTTCAGCAAGAGCTGTATCGAATGCGATATCCTGCGGCGGGCGATCCGGCCCTCGGTGCCCGCGTGATGCATTTGCTCGGCGATGCCGGTATCGAAGTCACAGGCGATGACAAGCGCGGCTTTGATCACGGCGTCTGGTCGCCATTGACGCTGATCTACCCGAAGGCAGAGATTCCGGTGGTGGAAATCTCGGTTCAACCAGGTCTCAATGCGGCACACCACCTGCGAATCGGACAAGTGCTGGCGCCGCTGCGCGATGAAGGCGTGCTGATCATGGGTAGCGGTTCCACAACCCATAATCTGCGCGAAATCGGCAGGACTGGTCCCGATGGCGGCCCTCCCGAGTATTACGCGTCTTTTGAAAAGTGGGTCTGCGACGCAATCATGGAACGTCGTGTAGCCGATTTGGCAGATTTCGAACGTCTTGCCCCGCATGCGCGCCGGAACCATCCGTCGCCGGAGCATTTTCTCCCCTTGTTCGCTCCGCTCGGCGCGGCAGGCGAGTCATCGAAACCCACAATCCTCAACCGGCACTTTGAACTTGGAACGCTGTCGATGGCGGCGTTTCTCTGGGAGTGATGGCCGTGCCGACGGCATCGCGTTCGGTGATCCTGCTATGCCTGTTAGCTGCGCAACCGGCTTTCGCCCAAATGGACATGTCTGCCCACGCTATGGGTACAGAGAAACAGGTGCCGCCCGCTGAACTCCCGGCACCGCGGAAGATGACCGGCATTGGCAATCTCCACATGCGAATTACGGCCACCCCGGAAGCGCAGATGTGGTTCGATCAGGGCCTGAACCTCATCCACGATTTCTGGGATTACGAATCTGCCCGTGCTTTCGAACAGTCCGTCCGTGTGGACCCTCACTGCGCCATTTGTTATTGGGGGCTTTTCCAGGCGGAGTCTTTTTATCACGGTCTCTCGCAGGGTTACGCCGCTCCCGCGCTTGCCCGCGCGGTGGAATTGAAAGGCCATGCCAGCAAGCGTGAGCGCATGTTTATCGAAGCTGCCGCGACAAGTGAGTCGGAGCCACGCACGAACAAGAGCGGGCCTCCGACAGACACTTCCGCGGAAATTCTGCGCAAACTGGTGAAGGATGATCCAAAAGAGATCGTAGCCCGTCTCGTGCTTTCGCAGCGAGTGCCACAGAAAGAGCGACTGGAAATTCTTGACGGCATTCTGAAACAGGATCCGCAGAATTCCGCGGCGAATCACTACTACATCCATGCAGTGGAAGCCGGTCCACACCCGGAACAAGCACTTCACAGTGCGGAGGTTCTCGCCAGCCTCGCGCCGAACTCCGGACACATGGTGCACATGCCCGGCCATATCTTTTCCCGAATGGGCAACTACGGGAGAGCAGAGCAGGCCTTCGCCGCCGCCATCGCGGTGGATGAGCGCTACATGGCGGAGCAACACGTTAGCGCCGACAATAACTGGAACTACGTGCACAATCTCATGTACGCAATCGAAAATCTGATGGAAGAGGGCAAACTTGCCAAGGCGACGGCGCTCTCGGCAAAACTCACCGGAGCACGTGGCGAACTGGAGTCTACGCTGTACACGTATTCATCGCGAGACGCAGTTTCACGGCTTGATCCGCGTTTGCCAGTGGCGCTGCGTACAGCCGATTGGAAACGTGCGTTGGAACTTGTGAAGTCGAAAGTGCTTCCTGAGAGCCTGCCAAACCTGCAGTTCCTGGCACGACAATTTGAGACTTTCGCGACAGGCATGCACGCTCTCGAAGCGGGTGACACCATCGCTGCTGACACCGCCTCCTCGAAGTTCGACGCCGAACTCTGGCGGATGTCGCAAATGCCTGCGCCCATACAAAAGAAAGCGGCCCCCGTTTCTCCGCCCACCCTACAAATCATGCCCGACGCCGACCTGTCGCCGCTGATGAGTATGTTGTCGATCATGTCGATGGAACTCCGTGCATCGCTGCTGGCGGCACAGGGGAAAGTCACCGACGCGCACGGTGTTTTCACGAAGGCGGCGCAGGCGGAAAAGGCGCTCGGATATCGCGAACCGCCCACTTACATTCGACCTGTGGGCGAAACGGAAGGTGCGGCGATGTTGGCTGCGAACCACTGGGACGATGCGCGGGCGGCTTTCGAACAAGCACTGGCAGAGCGTCCGCGTTCGGGCTTCGCGCTATATGGAATTGCCCTCAGCAGCGAGAAATCCGGTCATGCGGCGGAAGCGGCAAAAGAGTATACGGATTTTCTGGCCGCGTGGAAAGATGCCGACCTAACACTGCCGCAGATCGTTCATGCGCGGGCAATCGCCCTACCGTTACGCTGAGAACAACTCGCGTTCACCCAGTGCATATCGGAATGCAATTGCCGTCAGGCCCAGCAATACGGCGACGGTGGCAAAACCAAAGGGAGCATACCAGGCGCTCCAGTCCGTCCCGAGCCCAAGATTACCGAATGTGTCGATGGCGAAGACCGCCACCACGGT
Organism: uncultured Acidobacteriia bacterium; assembly: GCA_903825445.1. Lineage (GTDB taxonomy): Bacteria > Acidobacteriota > Terriglobia > Bryobacterales > Bryobacteraceae > BOG-234. The sequence continues at coordinate 5,656 of CAIKAS010000047.1, read as the reverse complement.
GACCAAAAGTCCGAGTCGCAGCAGCACAAACAGTAGGGCAGTGATCGCGAGTGCGATGACGATATATTCCGTCACCCAGTCCAGGGAATTAGCCAGCCCACCCTGCAGCAAGGTGAAGATCATCCCGCCGATGATCGCCGCGAGCCAGTCTTTCCGCAGCAAAACACGCAGGCCGAACAGAAGAAAGAAAATTATCAGGCCCGAACTGATCGCGCCACTGGTATGCGCCGCCACGCCGGAGAGCCAATAGCGCGGGCCGTGAAGATAGAACATGCCGCTGAAGATGTCCATGCCCTCAGTGGCGGTTGACAGGGAATCGCGCAGTTGCACGATGCAATAGATCACGGCGCCAAGCGCGAGTCCAGTGAGCACATGCGAGGCCACCTGCGCATCTTTCCATCGCCCGGCCAAAACGCGTCCCCAGGTGATCAGCGCATGCGGCCAGCGCACGCGCACCGCCGGCTCCAGCGCGAGGTACAGCACCAAAAAGACCGCGCCCGCCGCCGCGTTCAGGAATAAAGAGGTCCCGGCTATATCGCCCATATCGCCCGAAGGGGCAACATGCACACGGCACACCCACTCCAGCATGCCGAGTCCGAACATGGTGAGACCGATGACAAACGCGCCATGGCGATCCGCGCGCTCCTTCTGCCAGTTGCGCCGGGCAAGCAGGCAGGCAAAGAGAATTCCGATGCCGAAGACAACCGGCTCCAGCATCGTTTGCAGACGCTCTATCCACGGATTCTGGCTGGACGTGCCGCCTGCCTGCTTCATCCAGGGCCATAGGATTTGAAGGTAGGTCAGCCTGCCCTTCCACCAGCCGGCCTCCACCTGGAGGTTCATTTGAGGAATGCCGGGATGGGTGCCCTTCCATGCCCGAAACGTATCGACGGGTACCGTCGGGAGTGTTTGGGTCGCAACCTCGGTAAATCGCGATAAGTCGAAACCACAATCGCGGAAAACTGCATCTGCGGAGACCGGCGCCGTTGCCGGCCCCGCGCCTTCATAGGGAATCGCATTAAACTCGCGCAGGCGGCCAGCAAAATCCAGCGTGACCGATACCGAGCCTGGAGCGATGAAGGGCGGATTTGTACCTGATACATGGCCTCTTGGCTCTGCAACCAGTGGCACTTGCGCTTCGCGGTAGGTAGCTGCCCCCGGTGCCTCGGCTGCCAGCCATTTATCGAACGGACGCGGCGCGGGCTGCAGATCGAACCACGTGATCAGGGGCAGTCGCGCGTCGAGCAGCACCTCTGAGTCCACTGGTCGTCTGGAATAGCCATATTCCACGGCCTTATCGCGAGCCTTTTGTTTGAGAACCTCCGGAGTGAAATCGAGCTGTGTCTGAAGAAACGCCTCCTTCTGCTGCTTCATAAATGGCAGCGCTATCGTGCACGCGATCACTGCTGCCACGCAGAGCCAGGCGTACTTCTTCTCCATCCCTTCGGTCTTGCCCGATGCCGCCACGAGTTCGGGCGACGGGGTTTCGCCTGCCGCCAGCGCCGCCGCCAGCGGATCGCCTCCAGGCAACGCCGCGGATACCGCAAGGGCATTTTCAGGGCGCCTCAAAGGATCGGGGTCGAGGCAACGTCGGATGACTTTCTCCACCGCCGGATCTACGTCCGTGGCGATCGACGACATCGCCGTCAGTTGCCCCGATTCCTGCTGCGAAATCAGCTCCCGGACGCTCTTTGCTTCGAAGGGTCGCCGGCCGGTGAATATCTCATACAGCACCAGGCCCAGCGCATAAATATCGCTGCGCGCCGTCACCTCGGTGCCCTTCAGTTGCTCGGGCGACATGTAGGCAGGCGTGCCGTTTCGGGCTTCGGCGCCGGAGAGTTGATCCGCAATCGCTGCCAGACCGAAGTCCATGATGACGATTTCGCCGCGCTTGTCCATCATCACGTTGTGCGGTTTCAGGTCGCGGTGGATGACGCCTTTCGAATGCGCGGCGGCAAGCCCCGCGCAGATCTTCCGCGCGGTGGCGATGGCACGGTCGCCCGGCAAACGGCCGATCCGAGGTAGCAGCGACGCGAGGTCTTCGCCGTCCACGTATTCCATGGAGATGTACGGCATGCCTTCCGCCTCGCCGATGTCATAGACGCGGCAGACGTTCGGATGGGAAATCTGGCGGGCGATCCGCACTTCGCCATGGAACCGTTCGAGCAGGAAGCGGTCTTCCGTTGCCGAGATCGGCAAGAATTTCAGCGCCACAGATTGCCCGAGCGTCAGGTCGGTAGCGCGGTAGACTTCGCCCATCCCGCCTTTGCCCAGCAAGCCGACAATCCGATAACGCCCGGCGAGCAATGTGCCGGGGATGAAGCGACCCTCTTCGGCGAACGACGATGACGAGGACGAGATCGCGCTCGGGCGCGTCGGCGCTTTCGGGACGGGCGATGAGATCGTGCGCGTGGCCTCACTGCCGGAAGTCAGATCGTCATTCGGGTCCGGCAAAATGGCCATTTAAATAGAATACGCCTGAAGACCGCGCTACACTCAGGGAAGTAACTTAATGAACGACTCCCAAATCATCGCCCTCTCGATCACCGTCCTCGCGATAATCGGAGCGACGCTGGTCAACAACGCCAGAATCGGCGATGTCAAAGAAGTGCTTCGCGCGGAAATGGGTGCCCGGTTCGCCAGGCTGGATCTCAGCCTCGAACTCCGGTTCCACAGCATGGAGAACCGTTTCAACTCGATGGACCACAAGCTTGACGAGTTCCTCCGGGTCATGGCCGATCACGACCAGCGTATTCGCGTTGTTGAACAGCGCCCGCGCTGATTGTCTGCACGTTTGGATCCCCTTGAGCGTCAATCCTTTGTGACCCGAACTGTGGCCAGAATTGTCTTTGTGATCGTCTGTGCCTCCCTTTTGGCTAGCGGAGCGGCTTCTGACCTCGATTCAAAGCTGAAGGCCATCGAAGTTCGGTACAACAAAGCTCAGTCTCTAAGGCTCGATTTTTCAGAGACTTACGTTGCCTCTCGTCGGCCCTCGCTGGAGGAGTCCGGCGTCCTTTACCTCAGCAAGCCGGGTCGGATGCGCTGGGAGTATTCCTCCCCAGCGGGGAAGCTTTTCCTGGCCGATGGCAAGAACACCTGGCTCTATACGCCGGACGATCACCGGGCGGAGAAGAGCTCCCTGAAATCCACCGAAGACGACCGCGCTCCGCTCGCTTTCCTGCTCGGCAAACTCGACTTCCACAAAGATTTCCAGTCGTTCGAAACGCACTCCGATGCCTCCGGTGACTGGATCGCGGCCAAGCCGAAATCCCAGAACCTGCCGTACAGCCAGGTCGACTTTCTGGCCAGTCCTGATGGCCAGATCCATCGGGTCCGCGTCACAAATCAGGACCTTTCCAAGCTCGAATTCAGCTTCACAAATGAACAGCTAAATGCCCCGGTGACACCCATGATGTTCGTGTTCCGTGCTCCCGCCGGCGTCGTCGTCACGGAGGCCGGGCAATAGCGATGGCCGAGTACCAACTCCAGTACGCGGACGCCAACGGCCAGGTCCACAACCAGGTGGTCCAAGGGGCATCCGACAGCGAAGTTCGGGACCGCTATGCTCGCCAGGGCTTCCTGGTCTACTCGGTGAAAGCCAAGGGCGGGGCGCTGGTCGCCGGCCTTCGTTTGCCGGGTAGCGGCAAGCGGCTGAACCTGGAAAAGTTCCTCATCTTCAACCAGCAGTTCGTCACGCTGATCCGCGCTGGCCTGCCAATTCTGAAGGCTCTTGACCTTTTGGCTGAACGACTTACGGATCCTAAGCTAAGGCCTTACATCAACACCGTTCGGGAGGATGTCCGGAAGGGTACGCTGCTTTCCGACGCCTTTCGGGCTCAAGGCCTCTTCCCGAAAATCTACGTCACGTCGCTGATGGCCGGTGAAAAATCCGGCAACCTGACCGAGGTTCTGGAGCGGTACGTCAGCTACCAGAAACTGGCACTGGGCGTTCGCAAGAAGGTACTGGTTTCCCTGATGTATCCGAGCGTGCTGGTCGTGATGGTCATCCTCCTGATGACCTTCCTGCTGACCTATGTGGTGCCAAGTTTTGCCTCGCTCTACTCCAGCATGTCAACCCAGTTGCCGGCCATCACCCTGTACCTGATCGCCATTGGCAACGGGGCGCGCACCTACTTTCTGGCGGTGGTGGCAGTCCTCTTCATTTCGGGACTCGCTTTCTCCTGGTGGGCCCGGAGCGATTCGGCCCGCGAACGAATCGATCGCGTCAAGATCAAAGTACCGCTGCTGGGCGACATCTGGATCAAATACCAGGTTGCCCAGTTCTCGCGCGTCCTCAGCACCCTGCTCACTGGCGGCATCCCGCTGGTACAGGGGCTCGAAACCTCAGCCGATTCGCTCGGCACTCCGCTGCTGCGGAAGACACTAGCGAAAGCCTGCCAATCGGTGCGGGAGGGCCAAACGCTCTCCAGTTCACTCGCGGCCACCGGCGTCTTCCCTCCGCTTTCGGTCGACATGATCGAAGTCGGCGAATCGACCGGTGCGCTGCCTTCCATGCTCGGCAGTGTAGCCGAATTCTATGAGGACGACGTCAACACCAAAATGACGGCGCTGCTGTCGCTCATTGAGCCTGCGATCATGATTTTTATGGGCATGTTTGTGGCATTTGTTCTGATCGCCCTTTACCTCCCGATCTTCTCCCTGGCGGACACGGTTAAATGACACCCAAAGTTCCCATTCCGGTCCTCGACGCCGCTCAATCCGCTGCCAGCGAAGTCGCCGCGGCGCAGGCAGTCGCTGCGCGCTACCGCTGCGACTACGTGGATTTGCGGGACGGCGCTATCGACGTGGACCTGTTCCGCTCCGTCCCGGTGGATCTGATGTTCCGCTACAACTTTGTGCCGCTGAAGGCGCAAAACGGAACCCTCGAAATCGCGCTCGTCGATCCGCGCAATCTCAACACCATCGACGAACTTAGCCTGCTGCTGCACAAGAAGCTGAAGGTTCGGGTTGCCACCGCTTCTCAGGTAGCCGATCTTCTTAAGAAGACCGAGCAATCGCAGCGTGTGCTCGACGAAGTCACGGAAGGCTTCGCGCTGGACGTGGTCGGGGATGAAGACAACCCCGAGGAAACGCTCTCCATCGACCGGCTCTCGTCTGGCGACAGTAACATCGCGCCAGTCATCAAGCTGGTGGATACGACGATCTTCAACGCGCTGGAACGCCGGGCGAGCGATATCCATATTGAATCGCGCGACCAGGAAGTCGTCATCAAGTACCGCATCGATGGTGTGTTGCACTATGCGATGCCGCCGATTGCGAAAGACTGGCACTCGACGATCATTTCGCGCATCAAGATCATGAGCGAACTGGATATCGCCGAGCGGCGCGTGCCGCAGGACGGCCGTTTCCGCGTGCGATATAAGACACGCCTGATCGATTTCCGCGTCTCCATCATGCCCACGATTCATGGCGAAGACGCCGTGCTTCGCGTGCTCGATAAAGAGTCGATGAGCGAGAAGTTCGCGAAACTCAGTCTGGATGTGGTCGGTTTCAGCCCCAACGATCTGACGAAATTCCGCCGCTACATCTCGGAGCCGTACGGGATGGTGCTGGTCACAGGCCCGACAGGTTCGGGCAAGACGACCACGCTCTACGCCGCGCTCAGTGAGATCAAGAACGACGAAGACAAGATCAT
>CAIKAS010000046.1 GCA_903825445.1 uncultured Acidobacteriia bacterium | reverse complement strand
CTGAAGTTCGACGAAGCGGATAAGTACTTTCGCGAGGCACTGGACTCAATCCAAACCACCGCGGAGGAAAAAATCAGGCCGACAGTCCTTGTCAATATCGGTGTGTTGACGAGCCAGCGCGGCGAATACGCACGCTCGAACGATTTGTTCGAGGAGGCCATCGCAGTCGCGGAAAAAGAGGCTGACCGGGATTCCGTACAGTACTCCCGTCTCTTTGAGGCCGGGAACTACCTGATGCTGCATCGCGCGGCCGATGCGCAGGCTGCCCTCGACAAGGGAAAACCTCTGATAGCGCAGACAGGCGATCCCCGGCTTGAGATGAGATATGTTATCGCCCAGGGCGATATCGATCGCGAAGAACGCAAGATACCCGAAGCGCGGACCGAATATCTAAACGCCATTCGGGAGTATGAGGCTATGCGCCTCACCATTGCGGGGGATGAATCGCAACAGGCCAGCTTCGCCGACAATACGCGCTACGTTTACACAGATCTCGTCAGCCTGGAAGCGGACGCTAAACATAACGCGGACGCGTTCCGCTATGCGGAGCTATCGAAGAGTCAGGTGCTTCTGGACGACCTGAATTCCGGGCGAGCCGACGTGGCCCGGGTACTGACGCCGGAGGAAACGGACAGAAATAAGGAATTGCTCGGTTATTTGTCCGATCTGAATTTGAAACTACGCAGCGCCGAGGGGCAGAGCCGCATCTATGTGGGGCAGCAACTCGACAAAATCCATTTCGACTATTCCACCTTCAGAACTGGTGTGTATGCCGCGCACCCGGAGTTGGCATTGCATCGGGCAGATCCGGAACCGGTTTCGCTGGGGCAGGCGGCCACTCTGTTGCCAGACGAGCATACGGCGCTCGTTTCCTATTCGATTGGTGAGAATGCCTCTTATGTGTTCGTCCTCACACGGGTCGCAGGGAAGCCGGTACTTCGAGTGCATCCGCTAAAAACAGATGCCGACAAACTGGCTTTGCGGATTTCGAAGTGGCGTGACGAAATTGCGCGGCACGAGCTCGGCTTCGGGACGCTGGCGCATGAGCTTTACAACACCCTGCTGAAGCCTCTGGAGGCAGATCTGAGCAGTCCGACGGCGAAGATAGACCGGCTCATCGTGTCGCCCGATGCCGCGCTTTGGCAGATTCCATTTGAGGCGCTGGAGGACGGCGCTGGCAAGTTTGTGGAAGAAGACTACGAAGTTTTCTACGCTCCATCCGCCACTGTGCTCGACCGCATGCGCAGGGTTAGCGCGAAACGCAACGGCCCGCTTTCTTTGCTGGCGCTTGGCAATCCGGCCGGCGGTTTACGTGACGCGGCAATCGAGGTGGCGGGCGTTGGCAAACTCTACCCGCCGGGGCGCAGTAAAGTATTGACCGAATCCGCCGCCACCGAAGGCGCACTGCGCGCCAATGCCGGGCGCTACTCCGTAATTCACATCGCCGCGCATGGCAAATATAACGATTCGCAGCCGCTTTTCTCGTATCTCGAGCTGGCGCCAGGCAGGGCCGGCGCTGCCACTTCCGACGATGGCAACCTCGAAGCTCGCGAGATTATGGATCTGCACCTCAACGCGAAATTGGTAATTCTCTCCGGCTGCGAAACAGCGCGCGGGAGCGGCTCGGGCGTAGGAATCGCGGGCATGTCCTGGTCGATTTTTATCGCCGGTGCGCCAACAACCATCGCCAGTTTGTGGAAGCTCGATTCCAAATCCACTTCGCTGCTCATGATGGATCTGCACAAAGGCATCACGCGGGGCCAGACAACCGCAAAGTCATTGAGGGATGCGAAGCTGGCGCTGCTAAAGAATCCCGCTTACCGCCATCCGTTCTACTGGGCCGGTTTCATCGGAATTGGAGCGGGCAACTAAGCGCCGGCTCAGGCCGCTCAGTAAAGAGCGGTGCACGAAAACTTCTGCAATTTATTACTAGTTGGACTGCACGAGTTTCAACTGATCCAGCAGATGTTCCGCCAATGATTTCTGTTTCGGATCCCCGCCAGCAGCGGCAGCGGTCAATTCGCGCTTCGCGTCCTCCACCGCGCCTGCGTTGGCATACAGAATTCCCATCGCCAGGGACGCATTTGGCATCGCCGCCCGGGCCGCTTGTAATTTCTCCGCGTCAGCCTGTGGCATCACCAGGAATCTAGCTTCAGCCTCCGTCGGTGCCGGCGCCGATTCCGCATGGCCGCCTTTCACGGCTCGCACCTGCCACCGGTAAACTGCCCCGCGTGCCAGCGGCTTTTGCGGACGCCACTCCGTGACCTTTAGCGCCGAGCCGGTCTCCACCAGTTGGAACTGATCGTCATAAACCGAGACCGTGTAGGTGGCTCCTTCGACAGGAGTCCATCGAAACAATGGAGTGTCTTCGAGAACAGCCGTCGCCAGCGGGGCGGTAACGTGGAAAATCGGATGCCGCACTTCCACGGACCTCAACTGCACGGGCGCTGTCGACATACCCGCAATCGAGTCCGGCAGATGCACGGTGCCGGAATTCATCGCGGAATTCACCTCGTCGCGGTATGCAGGTGGAATGGCAGAGGCCATCTCGACCAATGGCGGAACGCCATGCTCAGCAGACGCCGTCACACCTTGCGGCGCGGGCTTCTGTCTGTTGATCGCGAACCAAACCGAGACACCAACCGCAGCCACCGCCAGAGCAGCGGCTGATAGCGCCCACACGGGCAAGCCACGCCTGATGGCAACGGGCGTCGCGGCCTTCGACTGGCCAGGAGCGGGTGCCTCCGTGCGATTCGCCGCTTCAAATTCCCTCAGATCTTCCGCATCGGCGCGGCACTCCGCGCACAAATCCAGGTGTTGCAGGACGTCGGCAGGCAGCAGACGCTGTTGCGCGTAATCGTCGAGTTGAGCTTCGGTCAGATGGTCGGAGGAGAATTCGTTACACAGTACCCGCACTGATTCAGCCGTTTGGCTGGAGATCAAAGCACGACAATCCGCGCATTCCGCCAAATGATCGTCCAGGCGCAAAATTTCTTCGGCGCCTGTAACGCCGGAGCGCCAGTCAGTCACTTGTTGAGATGTAAGGTGCTCTCTCATCCTTCTACCTGTTTGGAGGGCGCAATCCCATCCGATATTACCGCCAGTTGAATCACTTGCGTACTCCCATGCGCCTTACCAGGCGGTCGCGCGCCGATTTTCTCAGATTTGCGACCTGCTGACGCGTCAAAGACAGCATTTCCCCCAGTTGCATATCGTCTACCGGAAGCCGACGCCAAAGTTCCGCGAGTCCCTCAGGTGGCATTTCCAGCACACCCGCAATCTGCCGAATTGAAGCGATTCCCAGGGCTGGCAGCAGCCGCAGCGCAGAATCTCCCACTTGATCCCTTAAATTCAAAAGCAGCGCAACCCGTTGATTTCGCGGCAGTTCTATGATCTCCGTCCACAGATGCGCCAGCCACGCGCGCTGTTCCATTTGATCGGCAAGGTTGGAAAGCGGCACCGTCGCTGCCGCGTCCAAATTCTCCTGCCGGGCAAATCCGCCAAGTGCGACACCCATGTAGTCCGTCAGGTCGTCGAGGAACACCGGCGCGCCCGCGCGTACCAGTACTAATTCCAGCAATTTCCCCAAATTCATGCCTGACGCACCCTGCGGCACGGGTACTTCCCACAGCTTTTCCCTGGTCACCGGTGCCATTGCGTATCCAGCACGCAACACACTGAGGCTGGCCAGTCTGCGTCCCTGCGTATCGTCCGCCAACGTGAATAACGCATTGGTTCGCAGCGAGTACCGAAGGCGATTCCTCATCCGGTATCGGTCCGGGTTCGACCTTCGGAGCACGAATCCAGCCGCCCGCCGCGCCGCCGACGCCATGTAAGCACGAAAATTCCGAATCAGCGATTCTTCGCCTCGCAGCGCCTCCGTTTGGCCCTCACGCAGGCGTCGTAAACGGCTGGTGAGATCCAGTAAGACATCCTGCGCGGCGTCGTTGGTTTCAGCCTGCTGGGGTCCGCGGAGATTGGATGCCACGACCATGCGTACGTAGGGCGATGCAACCTCAACAATTAACGTTTGCAGAATGCGTTCGGCGGCGGTTTCGTCCTTCTCCGCCAGGTAAGAGGCGAGGACTTCATCTGCATTTGGAGGCTGCATTCTGGGCGTTGCCGCGCGTATTACCGACAACCCACGGCATAGCCAATTCTATCGGATGGACCGTCACCCTCCCCGTTACAGTACTGGGCGATGGTTCAACGCCCCGTCGTTCGCAGCAACGGGGCGGTACCGTCGCCCCACATCGAAAACGCCGCCCAGAAGAACGGGTGGCGAAAAGATTTCGACTGTAGCATTTCGAGTTCCGCCTGACGCAGCGCGCCGGCCCTCGAAGCCGCTCGCCCGCCGACTGCCATCTTCGTGTAGAACGACGTCATAAATTCCCGCGTCGCCGCACTATCCACCTTCCACAGGCTCAGCACCGATGACGAAGCGCCGGCCGCCGAAAGCGCCCACCCCATCCCAATCATTCCCTCTCCTGGGCCCGTGCTGCCTCTCGCGGTTTCGCAGGCCGACAACACTACCATTTCGGCGCGAAGATGCAGCGACATTACATCCAGAGCCGTCAGCGTCCCGTCCGCACCGCCACCGAGACTCACGAAGGAGGACAGCGGATCGCTGTCGTTGAGGCCGGCATGAGCCGCAAGGTGAATAATGTCGGCCGCCGGAGCCTTCTCGCGAAATGCGGCGACCGTGGCAGCAGTTCCCGTCAGGATTAGGGCGCTGCCGCGCGGATAACCCGCACCTATCTGCGTCACCTCCGCAACGGCATCCGGCAGAGGCACGGGCGATGGCAAAGGATTCCCCAACGCCAGCAAACGGATGCCGTTCTTCATCTGCGCATGCGTGCGCTCGTGGATTCGCAGGGCCGCAGTCAGAGAGGGCGTCATGGAGACTGAGCGCGTCTCAACTACATTTCGGCCGGCATTATCGACTAGAGCCGCAAACGGAACATCCCACAGAGCGCCATCGGGAGAAACAATCCATTCCGTAGTGCCCCGCAAATCGGACATGGCTGGTGCCAGCAGCCGGTTGAACAAATGCCGTGCTGCGTCTTTATACGCCAGATCTCGGCTCGCAATCTTTTCACGAAACTTCCGTGCTTCGTCTGCCAGCGTGTGTTTCGGATCCGCCAGGAAGTATGACGATAGGAGAGGTTCTGCCGCACCACTCGGCTTCCTCCGAATGACGAACAATTCAACTCCGGATGGAACGAGAAAATAGTCCAGCAGTGCGGTATTGGGTCCATTGATCAACGCGGCCAGTCTCTCAAGTCCTGCAGGCTCAAAGTTCGCCGTCTGCACCGCGAGTTCAGGGTGCGCCTCGTAGAGTGCTCGCCGGAATTGCCGAAACTCCATGCTGGCGTCCTGTGCCGCGCGCGTCGTCGCAGCCGATGCCTTGGCCGCGGAAGCCGCATTTGCTATTGCAAGTCGTTTACGCAGCCGATCCTGTTCCGCCGATTCGGCCGGCGTCATCGCGCCGCGCTCATCCACGCCGCCACGCAGCAGAATATCCATCAGCACTCTCGCCTTCGATTGTTCCGCGCGGCCCAGCGCATCCGCCGACAAATGCAGTTCGATCAGATTCCGAACCGAAGCCTGATAGAGCGGAATGAAGTTCGCGAATGAACGCCCCAGGTCCGAAACCTCCGCCGGAGATTGTGCGCGAAGCGTCTCTGCGATCGTCAGCGCTTCGTCAAAATTCTCTCTTGCACTCGCCTGCTCACCAGCGGCCGCCCTCGCCGCGCCAAACGACGACAACGCTCTGTAAACCCGGCGCGGCGTCGCCACCTGTCGGGCAAGACGCAAAGATTCGGCCCCTGCCTCGAGGGCACCGGCGATATCTCCCCGCAGCAGCAGATGATCCGATCGCATTTGCCATGCGCCACTTTGCAGTTCCGGGAACTGCTTCTCCTTCGCAATGGATAATGCATCGCGGAAGCCGGCATCCGCAGCTTCAAACTCACCAGCGTCGTTTTGAATGTCCGCAAGATCCAGCAGCGTGTCCATGCGAACACGCCAGTCTTCCGCTCCGGTGCTCTGCTGAATGGCTGTCTCAAAAGATTTTCGTGCCTCCGCCCGATGCCCCGCTTCCATCTGGATTGTCCCCATGTTGCTGTAGGAAATGGCCGGGGAGTAAGTCGTCGTAATGGAGAGAAGATCTTTCTCCGGCATGGCAAGAAGCTGCCCCTGGATGTTTCCCGCAGTGTCAACGTCGCCAAGATCCAGATAGATAATAGCCAGTTGCTGCATAACGACTCCCAGAAACGGAGTATCAGCCGTATCACGGACGGCCACCAGAGCGCGGTTCATCATTTCAAGCGAATCACGAGTCCTGCCAATCGCCAAATATTGAACGCCCATCAGCCACATCGCATGCGCCACGTCGTCGGGGTTTCCCGTTTTCCTCGCCAGATCGTATTCGCGCTGGCCCAGTGGAAGTGCCTCGTCGATGCGGCCCATCTTCGCCAGTTGCAGTGCGGCTCCGTGTATGCCGGATCGCAGGATCTGGTCATCGCCGGTTGATTCGCCGACCGTCAGCGCGTGCTGATAGGCATCGAGCGATGCGGCAAAATCCCCAATGCGCGACCGGCAGAGTCCGATTCGGAGGTAATAGACTCCGGTGCGGTGAGTTTCGCCACTGGAGTGCGCCGCCTGCAAAGCCTCGCCGAAGGATTTCTCGGCGGCAACGCAATCCCGATTGTTGAATTCGTCCTGAGCTCTCAGCTCGAGAGCGTCGAGATCGGGCGCGGAGGGTTGTGCCATCAGCGGCAACGCAACGCTGAGCGTTGCCAGCAGGACCGCGATCGGAAAACCTGTGCGTTCTGGACGCCGCCGCGCCGGGATCAGTAGGCCACCACGAATTTTCCGTCAGGTTTCGCAAAACCCGCCAACAAACTCCAAACCGGCACGCGAATCGCCGTCACAGCAGGTGACGGTACGCGCAGGGCGCTTCCGACACACATTGACACGACCGCCAACACGGAAAACGCAATATACAGGTTGGTGCGGAACATGTTCCTTAAGTGTAGTCGAACGACGGATTCTACGCGGCGACTCAACTCTGGTACGGCCTGTCTCATTCATGTTTCTTCCGCAAGAGGTTTTCCAACTCCTGGCGGAACCTGGTCAGCAATGGCGAAGCGTTGTCCTTCCGCCAGACAGCAATCAGCTCAGCAACAGGCGTTTCCCCCTGCAGAGGACGGTAAACGACACCGCGAATCTCCAGATTCTTCCGAAACGATTCCGGCACCAGCGCAATTCCCACGCCTCCCGCTACCAGCGCCACCGCAGTTTGCAGAAGGCGCGTTGGCTGCGTCCGCGCTGGCGCGAAGCCAGCCTGATTGCAAGCCGTCATCACCAGTTCATGGAATCCCGCCGAGGCATGCCGTTTTGGTATCAGGAACGTCTCCTCCGTCAAACTCCTGAGCGCCACTGAAGTTTTGCCCGCCGCTTTGTGCTTTTCCGGCAGCGCCACAGTAAGCCGGTCGCGAGAAATGACGACCGTGGTGAGTTCCGGCTGGTCCAGTACCGCGTGCATCATTCCGACATCAAGATGCCGCTCGCGGATGTCGCGCAACTGCTCAGCCGGGTCCAGTTCCCGCAACTCGATATCGGCCATCGGCGCTTTCCGGCGCATTTGCCGCAGTACGGCTGGCAGTACGCCCCAAACGGCAGAACTCACGAAACCGATCGACAGGCTGCCGGATTCTCCACGGCCTGCCTGGCCCGCCTCCGCAGCGGCGCGGTTCATCTGATCCATCGCGATCAAAGCGCGAGTGCGGAAGACCTCGCCCGCCGGAGTCAGTTCCACGCGTCGGTTCGTCCGCTCGAACAGTTTCGCCCCAATCTCTTCTTCCAGTTGACGGATTTGCTGGCTAAGCGCCGGTTGCGCTACGTGCAGCTTGTCGGCCGCCCGCGTGAAATGCAACTCCTCGGCGACGGCGAGGAAGTATCGAATCTGCCTGAATTCCACTGGTCTACATTACCAGTATTATTACTTCGGGCCCTCGGCCTTCTCCCAGGACGGTGTCTCGTCCGGCGCGGCCACGGCAACGGAATACAACGCGCCGGGGGCATTGCGCGTCTTCTGAAAGTCCTCCAAAGACTCGCCCCTCATGGCAGCATAGATATGCAGATTGGAAACTCCCGTCACGGCCCCTAGTTTCTCCAGCATAAAGAAGATGACACCGTAGTGAATCATGCCGCGCCAGTCGCGCTGCCGCACCATATCCCGCTCTTCCGCCGTCAACTCGTGCTCCACAAACAACGGTTCGGGATCGGCCAGAAACTGCGCTCTGTACGCTGGTTCGATCATGCAATGCAGAAACCGATTCAGCCTGTAAGCCTTCACGCTGTTAGCCAGTGTGAAAGGGTAGCTGCCTTCGATATTCTCCACACCCGCCAGTTGGCGCCCCGCCTGACGCCGGTATTCGGCCAGATCGCACTCGTCCGGCTCCGCCGCCTCGTTCTCGTAGATCACCGTGGTGAGTCCTGTCATCGTTGGCAGATAGTAGGTCTGGTGGATCTTCTTCACACAGGCTGAAAGCGCCCCGCGCATCACCAGCCACATGATCACTTCCGCACCCTCCACACCACCCTTCGCGGCATATTCGGCGTGAGTCATGCGAGTCAGGCTCACGGGATCTTTCTCGATCCGCTCCAGAAAATCCAGATCCCACTCCGTGTTGTTGAAGCCCGATCGCTCTCCATGCACCTGATGGGAGAGCCCGCCAGTCGCCACAATAGCCACCTTCAGGTCTTCCGGGTAACTCTCGATCGCCCGGCGCAGCGACAGACCAAGCTTGTAACACCGCAGCGCTGTGGGAATCGGAAACTGCAGCACGCCCACCTGCAAGGGAATGATCGCACCCGGCCAGCCCGCTTGATCCGACGAAACATCGTGCGGCCAAAGCATCGAAAGCGGCGAGAAACAGCCGTGGTCGAGTGGCTTCTGCTGAAAAAACGAGAGATCGAATTCATCGGCCGTCAGGCACTCGCCGATGTGGGCGGCAAGAGCGGCATGCCCCTTCACCGGCGGCAGCGTTCTTTCTCCGCCACCTTCATCCGCTACCCGCCAGGAATCGCCAATGCCGAGCGTGAAATGCGAATAGTGATCGAAGAAGAAACTCGTTACGTGATCGTTGTAGACCACAAACAAGACATCCGGACGTTTCTCCGCCAGCCATGCGCGCACTGGCGCGTAAGCCTCAAAGATGGGCGCCCAGACCGGGTCATCCTGTTTCTGCCGGTCCAGCGCGAAGCCGATTGTGGGGGAGTGTGATGTGCCAATGGCACCGATGATTCTGGCCATGATATTTCCAGTAAGGTAATCCCGATCATAGGGTAAACGCATCGCCGTATCAGGAGTTTTTGCTTATGGCTCCATAGCGAATTGTTCTTGTTGTTTTTCCCGCGCAGGGCTATGATGCGGTAATGCGTATTCGCACCCTCTGCCTCGTCGCTTCCGTCCTGGCCCTGCCGCTCGGACTTGCCGCGCAAACAGCCACGTCCAAATCCGGCATCGCCGATCTAAAAAAGGTCGCCCCTGTAACCACCTGTGCCGACCTCCTCAGGTTCGATCTCTCCGGCCCCGTCGGCGCCAAAGTCACCATCAAATCCGCGACTTCAGTCGATGACGGCCTCCCCGCGCCGTACTGCCGCGTGCTTGGCACCATCGACCCCGCCATCCAGTTCGAAGTTCGCCTCCCCCTCAATGTCTGGACGCAGCGCTTCCTGGAAACCGGTTGCGGCGGCCTTTGCGGCAATCTAAACATCAACGTCGGCCGCACAGACGATTGCGCCCCGGCCACGAACGGTGAAATCGCCTTCGCCTCTACCGACATGGGCCACAGCAGCGGTGGCGCTGGAGGACGTGGCGGCGGCGGTGGCGGTGATGACAACTCCTGGGCCGTGGACAATCCGCAGACGCGCCTCGATTTCGGCTATCGGGCCGAGCACGTCACTGCGGTCGCGGCCAAGGCGCTCATCAATAAGTTTTACGGTCAGGGACCGAAGTACTCGTACTTCAGCGGCTGCTCCGATGGTGGCCGTGAAGCCCTCATGGAAGCGCAGCGCTACCCCAACGATTTCAACGGTATCGCCGCTGGCGCGCCTGCCATGAACTTCGTCACGCAGAACACGTTTTATCACGGCTGGAATGCCATGAAGAACACGGGTTCCGACGGCCAGGCCATTCTGACAGCCGATAAGTTGCCCATTCTGCACAAGGCGGTGCTCGATGCCTGCGATGCCATTGACGGTCTGAAAGATGGCCTGATTTCGAACCCCGTCGCATGCACGTTCGATCCCGCCGTCACAATCTGCAAAGACGGTCAGGATCCCGCAACGTGTCTGACGCCTGCCCAGGCGAACACGGCGAAGGAAATCTATCTTGGTGCACATGACGCGCAGGGCCACAAATTCGTCATCGGCGGACCCATGCCAGGATCGGAATTGAACTGGGCCGGCGTCTACGTTCCTCAGGGCAATGGCCCCATCTTCAGCGCCAATATCTCGCTCGGAACGATTAAATACCTCGCTTATTCCAAGCCACTTCCAGCCACGTTCCAGTTGAACGATTTCCATTTCGACCAGGCCACCTTCGATGCCGTCAAGCCGATGCACGCCATCTACGACGCTACCGATCCCGACCTCTCAAAGTTCGCCGCAGCCGGCGGTAAGCTCCTCCTGTACCACGGCTGGTCCGATCCGCATATTTCGCCCCTGAATACGGTCGCCTACTACACGGCTATGCAAAAGCTCTTGGGCGAGGCAAAGGTCTCTCAGTTTTCGCGGCTGTTCCTGTTTCCCGGCGGCGCTCACTGCAACGGCGGTGACGGCCCATTCGATTTCCCCGCGCTCAGCATCATCATGAACTGGGTGGAAGGCGGCGTGGTCCCGAATGAAATCATCGCTTCGCACTCACCAGCCGGGGCTGGGCGTGGAGGCCGTGGTGGTGGGCGCGGCGGTTCCGGCGGTGGCGGACGCGGCCCAGGCGGACCGGGAGGTCCTGACGCTGGAGCGCCTGCTGGCGGACGCGGCGGTCGTGGTGGCGGAGCCCCTCAAACGCCGGATCGCACCATGCCGATTTACCCGTATCCTGGGGTCGCCGCCTACAAAGGCACTGGCGATATCAACAACGCTTCCAGCTTTGAACGAAAACAAGGACCGGTAGTGCCTGCCGCCAGACTAGTGTGGCAGGGTTCCGGAAACTATAGTGCTGGTTACGAAAAGACGGAGGTTCCGAAGTAATACCTGCCGCACGCCGTGGGGCAGGAACAAAATCCTGCCCCGGCATTCTCACTTAGGCAGGCCCCGTTCAGTGGTAGCGATGGCGTAGGTTTCCCCTGCTTCATTCACAAGCGCGGCTGCAATCAGCGATACAGGCAGGTTTTTCCCATCCTTCGCTATTCGCCGAATTTGACGCGGTTCCAGGGCACCCGTTTTGCACTGTTGCCGGATAGAGGCCAATTCATCTTCCCTTCCCGCTTCCGGCATCAAATCGCGAATGTTCATGGCGAGGGCTTCAGTTTCGCTCCATCCGTACATCTTTTCCGCACCAGGGTTCCAGGCAAGAATCCGGCCAGTCATATCCTGCACCAGGACCCCATCTCGCGTATCCCTCACGACTACAGCCAGGCGTCGTAATGCTTCTGAATCCCGCAGCGATGCCTGAGCTTTTTTCATCGCTGAGATCTCTGTAAATGTGATGACCGCGCCCTCGATTACGTTTTCAATCGTTCGATACGGGCGAATTCGCAACAGGAACCATTCCCCGGTCCGCGTTTCAACTTCCAGCTCTTTAGAAGCCAGACTTTCCAGCACTTCGTGAACGTCCGTTGCCAGATGATCATAGCCGACCAGGTTAGAACGAATCTGATCCACTGGGCGTCCAACGTCCGTCTCGATCAGGTTCATCAGCACTGAAACGGTGGGAGTAAAACGCAGGATGCGCAAAAGATGGTCGACAAAAATAGTGCCGATACCCGTGCCGCTCATCAGGTTTTTCATGTCGGCATTGGAGCGGGAAAGGTCCGTCACTTTGGTCTGGAGTTCGTTGTTGACTGTAGCGAGTTCCTCATTCACTGACTGCAGTTCTTCCTTCGAGGTTTCCAGTTCTTCGTTAGTGGACTGCATCTCCTCATTCACCGACTGCATTTCCTCGTGGGCGGAGCGCAACTCTTCGTTGGACGTCTCCAGCTCTTCAATCGCGGTCTGCAGGTGCTCGTCTTTCGCGCGCAGTTCCTGCTTGAGCCTGACTATATACGCGTCCAAATCCGGCGTTTGCGCCAACGTCCCGTCAACCGCATCTACCGAAGCCTCGGTCGAGAGGTTAGGTTCGTCTGTCGGCACCTCTTCAATGATCACCAGGAAGAGGCCGCGCGGCATGTCGATTTCCAGATCCGCCGAAATGGGCACGACAGTCAGATTGGCAGAGGAAACCACCCCTTCGCTTTTCACCTGCAAGCCCAGGTGGCGCGTTGGCTGGCCCATGGACGCAGCGTGGTGCAGCGCGACCGTTAAATCACCGCGCAAGCCCTCGCGGGCCATTTTGAAAATATTCATGCTGGCCTCCCCGGGAGTCGGCTCCAGGTACCGGCCAGTCCGACCTAACAGATAGAGAATGTCGCCCCGATCGTTGACCAGTGCTCCAACCGGAGAGTAGTGAGCCAGAAGCGCCTGCGTCGCGATTTCATGGAGAGGAAGCCTGCTCAGGTTCGACACCCCGGTTCGCGGCTGGAGGCCAAAGTCAGTTTCCGGCAGCCGCGGAAACAGCCGCGAAATACCCGCCCGCTGAACGCTTAAATCGCTGGCCTTACGCTGAAAGATTTTTGCCTTGCGGTCCAGCGTGGCAAAGAGATTACCAAACTCCCCGACACTCTCGGAAGAACCCAGTAAAAGCATACCGCCGGGATTCAAAGCATAGTGGAACAGCGGCAGCAGTCGCTTTTGCAACTCGGGGCCCATGTAGATGAGCAGGTTGCGGCAACTGATCAGATCGAGCTTTGAAAACGGTGGGTCCCGGGTAACGTCGTGTTCGGAAAAAATGAGCATGTCGCGAATGCTCTTACGGATGCGATACGCACTGCCCTCCGAATTATCCTGATCGAAGAAGTGAGCCAGTCGTTCCGGTGAAATGTCGGCGATGATGCTCGATGGATACACGCCCGCGCGCGCATGATCTATCGATTCGCGGTCAATGTCAGTGGCGAATATGTGAACCTTATAATCCGTGTGCAGTTCATTCATGCGCTCACTCAGCAGAATGGCAAGCGAATAGGCTTCTTCACCCGTGGAACAGCCCGGAACCCAGACACGAATCGCCGCCCCCGCCGGTTTGTCGGCCAGGATTCCTGGGATCACCTGTTTTTGAATTTCTTCAAAAATCTCGGTATCGCGGAAAAAGTGCGTGACGCCAATCAGGAGGTCGCGAAACAGCGCGTCCAGTTCAGCTGGAGTGAGTTTCAGATAACGGATGTAGTCTTCCAGAGTGCCAATCTGATGGACTGCCATGCGCCGCTCCACCCGCCGGCGGATAGTATTGCGCTTATATTGCGAAAAGTCGTGGCCTGTTTGGGATCGCAGCAAGAAGAAGATTTGTTGAAAACTGTCGGTCGGCTCGGAAGCATCCGGAACAGCGGAAAGTCGCGAAGGCCCGAACGCCTGTCCCACGTAGGCGAGCAGTTTGGCCGACATTTCGTGCGGAGGCAACACATAATCGACCATGCCCGTGGCTATGGCGCTGCGCGGCATCCCGTCGAATTCGGTCGTCTCCGGGGTCTGCACCATCACCATGCCGCCCTCACCCTTTACTGCTCGTACCCCCAGCGCTCCATCGCTGCCTGTTCCCGAAAGCACGATACAAATCGCATGTTCGTGCTGGTCCTGCGCCAATGAACGGAAGAAGAAATCGATGGGCAGCCGAATCCCGCGTGCCAAGGTCGGCTCCAGCAGCCGCAGAGCGCCGTTGACCAGTTCCATGTCTCGATTTGGGGGGATGATGTACGCACAGTTTGGCTGGACGACCATGCCATCTTCCACCTCGAAGACCTGCATGAGGGTGCGGCGACGAATCAGTTCAGCGAGGATACTCTTGTGGTCCCGCGCGAGGTGCTGGACCAGAACGAACGCGATGCCAGGACTGCTGTCCGCCGGCATAGTCGAGAAGAATGACTCAAATGCCGCGAGCCCTCCGGCGGAAGCACCGATTCCGATGATGGGGAATCTCGCGCCCGTGTCCACTTTCACCGGCTCGGTCTGCGTCAATGTCTCTGGTGGCGCACTTGCACCCTGCGTTGTGTCGTCCATACCCACGCTCCTGTTTCCCGAGCAAATACGTCACCACGCTGGCGCGGTTCTACGCGCATCGCCTCACGCTCTCTTTCTCAGAGCAGCTTTAAGGCCATCCTTATCATAGAGGGTATCGGTTCTCTTATTGGGCGAGCGGCGCGGTAACAGTGGTCGTGTAGAGAATATCCCGCGAAGAGCGTCCCACCATGATCTGATAATTGCCCGGCGCCGTTGCCCAGACGTTGCGCGCCTCATCCCAGTACTGAAACGCCTCGCGATCCAGTTTGATGTGAACGGTCTGCTCGTCGCCCGCCTTCAAGGTCACCTTCTGAATGCCCTTGAGTTGCTTGGGCGGCTCACCCACCGCCGCGGGAAAACCGAGGTAAACCTGCACGACTTCGCCGCCTGCCCGTTTACCAGTGTTTTTCACCGACACATTCACTGTCACAGCCCCGGCCTCTCTGGTCACGCCGAGTCCTTTCGTCGTAAAGGTTGTGTAGGAAAGGCCATACCCGAACGGAAATAGCGGATCCTGATGGTACTGATCCCAATACCTGTAGCCGATGAAGATTCCTTCGTCGAAATGCGTGGTATCCACCGAGCCATCTTCGGAAAGCGTTCCCGGGTATTGAGACGACTTCAACGCCGGCCCCTGAGTCTCGTCTTTCGGGAAGGTCACCGGCAACCTGCCGCCCGGCTCGGCATCGCCAAACAAGAGACGCGACGCTGCAGTTCCGTAAGCATCGCCCGGCAGCCACATCTCCAGCACCGCGGCCGCCTGGCCAAGCCAGGGCATCGTGACAGCGCCTCCCGTATTCAACACAACCACGGTATGCGGATTTGCCTTTGCAACGGCCTCAATCAGCGCGTCCTGATCGTTCGGCAGGCCGAGCGACAGGCGATCCATACCTTCGCCAACGCGATGGCCCGCGAAGACCACGGCCACGTCTGCCGACTTCGCCGCCTGCACGGCTTGGTCGATCAGGTTATCGGGATCCGACCAGCCCAGTGCCGCATAGACTCCGAGTTTTAGATCGAACTGATCTCTCGCCGCATTTCCGAACGACACACGCGGTGTGAACTCTATGCGGATTGGAACGGGCTGCCCCGCAGTCATTTGCACATTCGCAAAAACCGTGTCGGTAAAATCCGCACGCAGATACTCTCCGATCATCTTGTCGCCGATGAAAAGGCGTGCACTGCCAGAACCGTAAAGCGTGAACTTCTGGATACCCGTGTGTGTGGGAGTAAACGTCGCCGTGTAGCGAGCCGACCACTGCAGGTTCTTCGGAAGGTTTTCAATCGTCGGCGCCTTATCGATATAAAACGCGTCTTCGGTTTGCACCGCCAGCGGCTTGCCGCTGAAGTCACGCTTCGGATTGTCGAAGTATTCCACCTGCACTCCGGCTTGTCCGCCCGGTGTGCGCAACATCGCCTTTGGAATGTTCGGCAGCGGATTTAGGCCCAGCGTACCGGGAGCGAACGTGACCTTCACCGCCTGGCCCGCCCGTTCCCTAACGGCATCCAGCACTGGCCACAGATGCGTCGGTTTTACATACGCCGATCCCTGCTCAACTGCCACAGCCGCGCCCGTGGCCTGCGTGCCGATGATCGCCACTGATTTCACGGTGGACCCGAAAGGCAGAATGCCACCATTGTTCTTCAACAGCACCGATCCCGCAGTGACCAACTCCGCCGCCGCGGTGCGCCGCTCCGGGGTCGAAATGTCATCCCCTTTGCGCGTTGCGGGATTATCGAAAACACCGATCCGAAATGCCGGCGTGAGCCTGCGCAAAACGATGTCGTCGATCCGGCTCGCCGGCACCGACCCATCGTCTACGCCCTGGCGCAAGCTCTTCTGCCCGGCAAAAGCAGGTGCGTCGCCGCCCCGCCCAGTCGCTGCAGGCGCCATCGTGCCGCTATCAAGCCCGGCGAGAAAGGCGGGAATAATCGAACGCTGCGCGTCCGGGTAATCGGGCACCACGGTGCCGTCAAAACCCCATTCGTTCTTCAGGATGCCAAGCAAATGCGAATTCTCACAGGCATAAACTCCGTTGACGCGGGGAAAGGAACACATAATCCCGCCGCCACCGCCGCGTGTCACGGCTGCGCGAAAATCCGGGAGATAAATCTCGCGGAGCGCCCGCTCACTGACTTCCTCGTTATTCGCGGGCTTGTAGCCAGTGGGCTGATCACCGGAACGATTCTGCTCCTGCGTGTAGACGGCGAAATGCTTCATCGTCGTTAGAACATGATGAGCCTGAATGGCCGCGACTTCCTGGGCAGCAATACTGGCGGCGAGAAAAGGATCTTCTCCAAAACTTTCTGTCACGCGCCCAAAGTGCCACGTGCGCGCCATATCCATCGCGGGCCCGGTGACGCCGTTCTGCCCGTAATCGAAGAAGTCCTGCCCCATCAGGTCGCCGAATCGGGTCGCCATGGCAGCATCGAATGTCGCAGCAATTGAAAGCGGTGTGGGAAATGCCGTAACGCCAGCGCCACGTGCCACGCCCGCCGGGCCGTCCACGCCACCACCCCGAATGAGCCCCATCTGAGTCATCGGATTAGCCTGTCCGGCGCCTGCCCTGCCCGGTCCACCCGCCGATAAGAAGGCGAACTTGGCGTCGAGCGTCTTCAACTGGTCCAGAACAAACTGCGCCCGGCATCGCGCCGGATACTTCGCGTTGAGCCACGGCCTCGCCTCGCTGGCAGGCGGCACGGGACACGTAGTTGCAGTCGATTGCGCAAACGCGCTATGCACGGTCAAACCAGAGACACACAGGGTCAAAGCAAACAGTACGCGGTTCATGCAACCTATATTGGCACAAAGTGCGAAATGACATAATCGTCCAGTGACCAGACGCGAATTCGTTGCCACCACCGCTGCCGCCGCCCCTTTGCTGGCGGCGGGAGCCACCACACCCAACATCGTTTTCATCCTTTGCGACGATCTGGGCTATGGCGATCTGGGCTGCTACGGCTCCCAGCTACGCACGCCGAATCTCGACCGTCTGGCCTCCGAAGGCGCTCGGTTCACCAACTTCTGCGCGGCCGATCCCGTCTGCTCTCCCTCGCGTGCCGCGCTGCTCACCGGTCGATACCCGACCCGCGTGGGCGTCCCCGCGGTCCTGTTCCCCACCGATAAAGAAGGCCTCAGCCTGGATGAAACCACGATGGCCAACATGCTGAAAGACCAGGGCTACAAAACCGCGTGTGTCGGCAAGTGGCACCTCGGCCGCCCCGACGCTTACCTGCCCACCAGCCGCGGCTTCGACGAATACTTCGGCATTCCTTACAGCAACGATATGACTCCGCGCGTCCTGCTCCACAACAAGGAAGTCGTGGAACAGACCGCCGACCTCGACACTCTCACCATCCGCTACACCGAACAAGCCACGCGCTTCATCGCCGCATCGAAGAGCAGTCCGTTCTTCCTCTATATGCCGCACACATTCCCGCACATTCCACTCGGCGCATCGCCGCGCTTCCGGGGCAAATCCCCGGAGGGCCTGTACGGTGATGTGATCGAAGAAGTAGATTGGAGCGTCGGCGAAGTCCTCCGCGCACTTCGCGAGAACGGCCTGGAGCGGAACACGCTCGTGATGTTCTCGAGCGATAACGGTCCCTGGTACCAGGGGAGTCCCGGGAAACTCCGCGGCCGCAAAAACACGACTTACGAAGGCG
>CAIKAS010000045.1 GCA_903825445.1 uncultured Acidobacteriia bacterium | reverse complement strand
CAGCCGGCGCCGCATGCCGCCCGAAAACTGCTTCACCGGATCGTTGCGCCGGTCCCACAGTTCGAAAAGCTTCAGCAGACTCTCGCTGCGTTCCACACGCACTTTGCGTGAGACATGATAAAGCGCGCCGTGCAGATCCAGATTCTCGAGCGGAGTTAGTTCGTCGTCGAGACTCGGATCCTGAAATACGATCCCGAAGCGCTTGCGCACTTCATTCTGCTGTTGCGCGGGATCGAGACCGTCGATCTCGATCTTCCCGCTGGTGGGACGCAACAGCGTGGTCAGCATTTTGATGGTAGTAGTTTTTCCCGCGCCATTCGGCCCGAGGAAGGCGAAGATCTCGCCCATCCCCACCTCGAACGAAATGTCGCGGACAGCCTGGACCTCGCCAAAAGTCTTTGTGAGATGTTCGACCCGGATCATGAATTAAATACTAAACTGTACCGTTCAGTATTGTCAAGAGGAATTGCGGGGCTGGTTCCGAAGCGACAGTCGCCAAAGGGTGAAACGAAAAAATGAAGCCAATTTGGGTCGTTTCTCGGGGGCTCGATGTTTAGTTACTTATAGATAGGTTTTTCGAGTCGTGGTGAGATTTGTGGCCCGAGCATCAGTGTGAGGCATATCGCGCAGCGGGCACGCCGGAACGGACGGCGCAGAGACATTGGTAGTGTGCGGCTCGGTCGGGCAATATTCTGTTCTCAAAGACCGAGAGGCCGGAGCCCCTTGTCGGGGACGGCCTCATTTTCAGCGCGAAACTCACTCAGGCCAGCGTTCCAACTGGAAGGTAGCACGCGCGGCGATCAAAACTTTGGGTAGATGAGAGTAAGCGCCTGAGAAGAGAACAATGCGCACGTTTGTTTTCATTGGGGTGAGCGACGTAACAGGTTTTCCTCGCTGAACCGTGACTGAAGAGCTGAATGCGAAGGGTTGGGGCTTATGGTAGCCTGATCAAGAAGTGAAAAGAGCATTCGCAAAACGCCCGCTGACTGTTGTCTTGTGCGTCGTATTGCTATCAGTTCTGGTCCTGAATCCTGTCGGCTCACACGTTTGGCTGGAACTTGTTCCGACGCTGATTTTGTTTGCAACACTTCCCGTGTTGATGGCAAAGCTGCCCCGGAAACCAAAGGCGCAGGGCCAGCCCATCTCCTTCCTCTCTCTCGACTCCTCCAGAGCTCCTCCTATCGCGTAGGTACCGCGGACAGACGGCGCCTGCCCGATGTTCGGTTCTCGCTAATTCTAGTCACGTTGAAACCGGAGCATGCACTGGGTGCGCTCCGTGCGATGAGACAGCTAACAGGGACGAATCTTCAAGAAAGAAAGATCGAGGAAATCATGTCTAAACAAATTGCGTTCAGATTAACTATCGCAGGAAAAGTTTTCGTAGCAATGGCCGGAGCTGGAGTTCTGGCATCCATACCCGGCATCGTCGGCATCACCAATGCACTTGCTGATCAGCCGCAGTCACCTCAGGCCACCTCACGATCCGCGCACGTTGCTATGCCAAGGTTCGAAGTGGCCTCGGTCAAACCGTGCAAGGTCGAGAACGACACGGGTACGGGTGGCAAAGGCGGAGGGGGCGGCAGAATCCGATGGGATCCCGGACGGTTGGAAGAAGAATGTCAGACCGCGTTTAATCTTATCCGGGACGCATATCTTGCGTACCCGGACGGTAAACTATGGCGTGTCGCCGCACTGGGCGATGCCGGCTTAAACGAACCGGGACAGGTCGTTTGTACGGGATGCGGAGGCGGCCTTCCCCCGGTCTCCGACAGGCAGTTCCGTCAGCCGATCCAGGGAAGCCCGACCTGGCTGATGTCCGATCGGTACACGATCGACGCGAAGGCCGAAGGACCAGAGAGCATGGCAATGATGCGTGGACCCATGATGCAGGCCCTTCTCGAAGAGAGGTTTAAACTGAAGATCCATCGCGAGAGCAAAGAGATTCCGGTTTATGAGATGACTCTCGTCCGGGGCGGCACTAAGCTTCGGCCAGCGAAGGAAGGCAGTTGTATTCCCGCCGACCGCTGGGAGCCGACGTCCCTACCGTCGCGGGAGCACCCGATGCCTTCCGGGTCCCCCGTAGGTTGCGGCGAACCCTCCGCGTCCGCGAGTGGACTCGACTTCAACGGTACAACCATCGCAAACCTTTGCAGGCTGCTATCTGGCTGGGCCGATCGGGATGTCGTCGACAAAACGGGGCTTGCGGGAATGTTCGATTTTCATTTCGATATTCCACCAAGGGAGCCAAGGGAGGACGGTGTCTCCGGGCAAAGTGCTCCGGGACCAGTAAGGTCCGCGGATGACAGTGCAGGGATGTTTACAGCAGCGCTGCAGGTCTTGGGGAAACTTGGGTTGAAGGTAACGCCTGCCAAGAGGCTCACCCAATCCCTCGTCATCGACCACGTGGAGCGGCCATCCGGCAACTAGTAGGTGGCGTTACCGGAGACTGAATCCGCTAAGTACTCTTCTTATCCGCGGCGATCTTGCGTTCCACCGCCGCCATCAATCGCGTGTGAACGTCCTCGGGAATAGTGCAGC
The DNA here is from genome assembly GCA_903825445.1 of uncultured Acidobacteriia bacterium. Taxonomy (GTDB): domain Bacteria; phylum Acidobacteriota; class Terriglobia; order Bryobacterales; family Bryobacteraceae; genus BOG-234. The sequence continues at coordinate 42,307 of CAIKAS010000045.1, read as the reverse complement.
TTTCCATGCCCTTGAACACCTTGATGGTCTTCTTGGTGGTATCGCACATCACCCAGCAATTCGGGCATTCCGTGATGTGCCGCTCAAGTTTCGCCCGAATCTCAGCGCCTATCGTCTCGTCCAGATAGTCGGTGAGCTCGTTGAGGAACTCCTTACATGTAAGCAAAGGCGTCGTCTCCTTTGCGTTTGAAAAAACGCGTGAGCTTGTCGCGCAGTTGCAGCCTCGCGCGCAGCAAGCGGCTTTTCACCGCTGGCACCGTAAGCTCCAGCACTTCCGCAGTCTCCTCGGTCGAAAGCCCGTCCACGTCGCGCAACGTGAAGACCGTCCGATAGATCGGCAGCAGTCCGTCGATCGCTTCGGTGAGGATCTTGTTGATCTCATCGCGCGAATACCGCTCTTCCGGATCCGGATCCCAGGCGGCAACTTCGCGGATGACCATGTCTTCGCCGGTGTCGATTTGCTCGTCGAGCGAAACTGTGCGGTCGCTCTTGCGCTTGCGCAGTTTCATCAGCGCCTGGTTGACGGCGATGCGCACGATCCACGTATAGAACTTGGAATTTCCCTGGAACTGATCGAGATGCTCATAAGCCTTGAAAAAGGCTTCCTGCAGCACATCCTCGGCGTCTTCGCGGTTCTGTGTGATGTTCATGGCAAGACGGAAAATCTTGCCTTCATACCGATTGATCAAAACCGAAAACGCGGCCCCATCCCCTGCCCTGGCGCGCGCCACCAGATCCAGCTCATCGCTGGGTGCCTCCGTTGGCGCTACTGGTATTGCTTCTGTTGCCATGTCGCGCAATGCTCCATTCTCCCACGAACGCGAGGCGGCGATTGTTTCCGATTCGGGTCGGGTTCCCGCTGTCCCGCCCGTCATGGAATACGAAGGAACCATATCGCCGGTTCCCGCCGTGCGTAACCAGCCAGTTGCACCCGCGCCGCACCCATGGACCCCAGGGGTAAAGCAAAATCGCGAACTGGCGGTTTCAAGAACCATTCCCGTGTTTGGATGTTGGACGGGAACAAAAGTTTCAAAATTTGTAGCTGGACGCCCGACCGGATCGCTTCCCTGCGATCTTGGGGTGTTCTTTGTAAGCCGTTGAGCCGTCAGGTGGCTAGTGGGGATTCCAGTTCTTCAGGACGCGCAGAATATACTCCCGGGTTTCCCGATACGGGGGGACCCCGTGATACTTATCCACGGCGGCCGGACCTGCGTTGTAGGCGGCCAGCGCCAGCACCACCTGGTCGGGCCTGTCCTCATACCGTGCGAGCAGATCACGAAGGTATCTTGCTCCGGCATCTACGTTTTCGCCTGGACGCGTGGGATCGATGCCCAGATCTCGCGCCGTCCCCGGCATCAACTGCATGAGTCCGATAGCGCCTTTCGGTGAGACGGCCATCGGATTGAAGCCCGATTCGGCCCGCATCACGCTGGCAACGAAGGCGTCTGGCAACGCATACTTGTGAGCCGCCGTTAGGGCCAGCATCACGGGAGTTTTCTCGGCTGGTGCCTGATCCGCCTGCTCAGCAACCGGCGCAGGAACGGCTTCAGGCGTCGGAGACTCAACTACTGGGACTACTGGCTCGGGAGTCGGCGTGGCCACTTCTTCCACACCCGCTACCAGATTGGCGGGAATCTCCGTGACACCATCCCCGGAATAGATTCGAATGGTCGCGCCGATGACTTCATGCCGATCGGCGGACAGGCGAAAGCCCGTCTTCAGCAAAATGTTCTCGCCTGCCCAAACCGGCAGAGTCAGCGAACACAGCCCGATAATATAGAGGATCCTTCTCATATTCCGATAAACATGGCTCAATCAAATATGACGCATCTTGAGTGCAGTGTGTGCAGCAAAAACTTCGAGGCTGGCCGGATCTGGAATCTCTGCGATTGCGGCGGCCCCTTGCTGGTCCGCTATGACCTCGCCCGGCTTCGGACCGAATGGAACCGGGATTCGCTGGTCGCTTCCGCTAATTCCATGTGGCGCTACGCCCCCGCGCTGCCGGTTCGCAACCAAAAGTGCATTATCTCACTCGGCGAGGGCATGACGCCGCTGCTCCACGCCCGCCGCACCGGAGCGCGCATTGGAGCCAATGACTTCCTAATTAAAGACGAAGGTCTCAATCCGACCGGCTCTTTCAAAGCGCGGGGACTTTCCTGCGCTATCTCCATGTGTGTGGAACTTGGTGTGAAGGTCCTGGCGATTCCCTCGGCCGGTAATGCCGCCAGCGCGCTTTCGGCTTACGCGGCGGCGGCTGGTCTCGAAGCCCACATCTACATGCCGGCCGACGTCCCGCAGGCCAACTTCATCGAGTGCAAGGCTTACGGTGCCCACGTCACTCTTGTCGATGGCCTGATCAGCGATTGCGGCCGAATCGTTGGGGAGCGATGTAAGGCTACAGCCGGGCAGCCGGGAGCGTGGTTCGATATCAGCACGCTCAAAGAGCCATACCGCATTGAAGGCAAGAAGACGATGGGCTACGAAGTCGCCGAACAACTGGCCTGGACCCTGCCCGATGCGATCCTCTACCCTGCGGGCGGCGGTGTTGGCATGATCGGGATGTGGAAGGCCTTCGCCGAAATGGAAGCGCTGGGATGGATTGGATCAAAGCGACCGAAGATGATTGCGGTGCAATCGGAAGGTTGCCAGCCCATCGTGCGCGCGTTTGAAGAAGGCACGGAATACAGCCGTTTCTGGGATGGGGCATCTACCGTCGCGGCCGGATTGCGCGTGCCGAAGCCGCTGGGCGACAGGCTCACGCTTCAGGCTGTGCGCGAGAGCGGTGGTACGGCGATCGCGATTCCGGATCGCGAACTGATGGACGCCGGGATCCAACTGGCGTCTGAAGAAGGCATCTTCGCCGCGCCCGAAGGGGCGGCTTGTGTCGCTGCGGTTGAGCGATTAATTCGCAGTGGTTTTCTGAAAGCCGACGACAAGATTGTTGCTTACAATACTGGTTCGGGGCTGAAGTACCTCGAGGCCTACTCGGTGCGTTTTCCTCGCACTGCGGCCGGCGAGGCGGATAAACTCGGCGGCCTGATCACGCCGCGCTGAAGCACCGCGGGGTGAGCGACATGAAAGTGATAGATTGGCGGGAATGCTGGCCAAGTGGGGAAATCCGAGCGTAGTAGTACCCTCGGCAAACGCTCCCTTGCGGTCGCGGTTCACAAACAACTTCCCAAGCTTCGCTATAGGTAACACGCCACGGGCGATTTATAGTACAAATACTTTATGCAGCTGGCTCGACGAATTCTCCTGATACTGATCTCCGCCGCGTGCATGGTCATCGCGCAGGGGCCTCCAAAAGCTGAGCTATACACGGGAGAAACAACGAAGATTTCGGAACACGTCTGGGTTATGATGGGCAATCCGAATATCGCTATCATCGTGGGAACCCACGGCACGCTGGTGGTGGATACGGGACTCGGCGCGCCTAACGGCGAGGTCATCGCGCGAACCGCGCAGAAGCTCTCCCCCGCGGGCACTAAGCTCTACCTGACCACCACGCATTTCCACCCGGAACATGCTGGGGGCGAGCCAGGTTTCCCTGCCAGCACGATCCTGATCCGCAACAACGTACAGCAGAAGGAATGGGAATCGAACGGTCTTTCCATGGTGGACATGTTTTCGAAAAGGGACGCCACGCAGGCACAGTGGCTGACCAACCGCAACTTCCGGACGCCTGACGTTCTCTTCAGCGACGAAGCGAAGATCGATCTCGGCGGCGTGACTGCTCGCCTGCTTTGGTTTGGCGGCGCGCATACGAAGGGCGACGAGTTGACGTTCATCGAGCCGGACAACACGCTGGTTTCGGGCGACGTGGTGCAAAACAAGGTGGTGCCAAACATATACGGCGATGGGGGCACGCCAGCCAGCTGGCTCGCAGTGGTGGATAAAATCCTGGCGCTGCCGGTTGCTCATGTGGTTCCGGATCACAGCGCGCCGGGCGATGGTTCGATGGTGAAGACTGAACGTAATTTTATTGCCGATATCCGAACGCGGGCGCTGGCATTAAAGACACAGGGCGTATCAGCCGCCGATGCGGCCACGCAACTGAGTACGGAACTTAAGGCGAAGTATCCCGACTGGCCGAATATGAACGTCACGGGATTCGTCCGAAGTATCTTTGCTGAATAGGCGCTGGTTCGTTAGCGTGCAATTTGCACGATATTCCGCGTGCCCAGGCCATCGGGAAGCTCGTACCGCATCACGATCTCAAATTTCACACCCAGCGTTTTCGCATCGCGGGCAGCTTCGGCAATCTCGGTTTCCACGTCAGGCCCTTTATAGAGCAGTGCCTGAGTACCTTTTTTCAATAGCGGAGCCAGCATCTTCAGGGCCTTCGGCATCGGGGCAAACGCCCGCGCAGTCACAATCTCATATCGCTCCCGTTTGCCAATGTCTTCCACTCGCTCAGGCAACACACGAGCGTTTTCGATCTTCAAATCGGCGATCACGCTTTCTACAAACCGCGCTTTCTTCCCCGTCGATTCAGCCAAAGTAAAGAGAGTGTCGGGCAACGTGAGTGCGAGCGGCAGACCAGGAAAACCCGGCCCTGTGCCTGCGTCCAGAACTGTTTTCGCGCCCGCAAACAGCCTCCAGGGAATCACCGAATCGAGGATATGTTTCACAGCGGCGTCACGAGGCGTGGTGATGCGCGTCAGGTTCATCACCTCATTGATTTCGGTCAAGAGCTGAAGGTGTCTGGCCGCGGCGGAAGCGACGCGTTCACGATTGGGCAGATCAGCGGGGAGGATGGCTTCCACTTCAATAGTGGTCAGGTTCGATGGCAAGGGGTAATCTCTATCATATTTCAACGCGGCAGTTTCGTCCCGCTATTCCGCTATTCCGGGTCGCGCACAACTGCACTCTTCCGGTCCGGCAGGAAAGGCTGCAACAACTGCCCTGCCAACCCGCTTTCCGTGGGTTCGTCGATTCCGTATGCCTTCGGCCACTGGCCCGCCCCGCTATGAAGTGTGCCAAACAAGCGGTCCACCCACGGCATCGTCGGCGCATAATTGCCATGCCGATGCGCCGCCCCGTCGTCCGCGGCATCCATTGCCTCCTCGTGATTGTGATGCCAGTGGTGGAACATCGGCGTGGCGATTGCGTGCTCCAGCCAGCCCAGGCGCACTCGGGTATTCGAGTGAATGAAATAACCCCAGATGCTGCCGGTCAGCGCCACCACCAGAGGGATCCAGTCGACTCCACCGCCGACGGAATGGGCAAGCCCCAATGCGTACATCGGAATATAGCCACACAGGCGCGTAAATACCAGGTCCACCGGATGCGCGCGTGTGTTCACCAGCCAGTCCATCTCGGTTGCGCTGTGGTGGATGGAATGGAAGCGCCAAAGCAAATCGCTCTGGTGCATCCACCGGTGTCCCCAGTAGAAGCCGATCTCCGCCACCACCATTGCAGCGGCGAATCGAAGCCACACTGGAAAATCGCCCACCCACAACTGCAATGATTCCGACCCCATGCGCTGCAGCCCCAGCGCGAGCGCGGCCAACGGCACAGCGAGAACCCGGTTCGGCAGCATGCTGCTCAGAAAGTAATATCCCAGGTCGGTCCCAAACCCCTTGCGCAGAACCTTCTGAGAGCGCCGCAACGCAAACAGGTGTTCAAACGGTACGAAAAGGACCAGCAAGAGGATCAACCCGTTCGTGAGCCGAATCAGGTCAAACGCGAACGGCGGCAAATGCTTCTGTAGAGAGAGCAGTGTTTCCATGTGTTCCCGCCAGTGTGTGCCGACCGAACGCCGCTCTTTGTTTCGACTCAGCCCTGGTTCGTCTGCCTGCGCAGCGCCCGGAGCTTCCATCCCAGAACAGTGACGGCAATCGCACTGAGCCAGATCGTGGCCGGTTCAGGCGCGGACGCGTCTTCAAGATCGACGCCGTCCAAAAATACAAGCGGAGGCACTCCCGTGCCAATGGCGAAAAAGCTTAGTACTTCCGACGCGCTCGTGGCAGTGAATGACATACTCTGTTGCGACCAATTGGTAAAGTACGGCACTGAGCCATCGGCTGACATCGCCGCTCCGTACTGTGGCGAACCCCCGCCAAGCGACACTTCCCATTGCCCCGTGACATAACCGGGTGGCGTGATATTTTCCGTATCCTGCGCCATGCCCTGATAAAACGTAAGATCGTAGGTGTCGCCCGGATTCAGCCCATTCACAGTCTGGGTGATGGCGCCAGTGAGATATGTGGCATCCGAAATAACCCAGTTGCCTCCATCGGGGCTCGTTTGAGGCACTGCGCCCGCAAAACCGACGCCCGGAAAGATTTGGCCTGAATAATACCAGTTAGGAAGCACGATCGCCTGACCCAGCGTTGACGTGCTCCAGTCCGCCACCCCTGCACTAGCGAACGAAGTTGTGACCGTCACCGATGGGCTGATGTTCTCAAACGATCCATTCTGCACCAGATTTGCATTAGCCGGCTGCACCATTGCCGCGCCCGCCAGCAAAGATGCACACGCCGCAATACGCCTCAAAGAGAGTAAACTCGCGCACATACTATTCCCCCACGCATTGATGAATTTTGAGTTACAGGACCAAAGTAACTTTATGTTTCATTGATTGTCAACCCCTCGCGTCAGATCCCGCGCCGTTAACGCCTCGGCCCAGTACTGGCTTCCTTTTGCCGCGATAGCTGCGTCGCGTATTATAAAACGATATTCGGTAGTTTGTAGTTTTGTCGACGTCGTTCGGCACAAAAATGCTCCGCTGTCACGCGTAGCCTTCCATGACGAGAATCTGCCTTGCCTTGTGTCTGGCCATTTTGTCTGCGTTCTCCCTTAGGGCCGGAACCGGAGATACATTGGTGCGCGGATCTGAAGTGTGGCATGCCTCAGACGGCCCGCACATCGTCCGGGGAGTCGTGACAGTTGAACCGGCTGCTACGCTGACCATCGAAGCAGGTGCGGTTGTCGAGTTCACCGGCAATCTCCAGTCCGGCGTCAAAGTGCAAGGCCACCTGAAAATCGAAGGCGCAAGGGATCGCCCGGCCGTCCTTCGCGTGGCGCCCGGTGATTCGGGGAGCCGGACCAGTAACGGCTACTGGCGGGGAATCTGGACCGACGCGGGCGGCGTCCTCGATCTGTCGAATGTCATCGTATCGGGTTCAGTGACCGGAGTCGCGGTACAGAACGGCACAGCGTTCCTCGATGACGTGCGCGCCACAGATAGTGTGCGCGCTTTACTGGCGCAGGGATCGAACGCGCATGTGACGGTCATCGGTGGAGCTTTCGAACGTAATTCGTTCGCAATCGATGCGTTTGACGGCGCGAAGGTCGGGATCACAGGGAGCACACTCCGGTACAACCGCACTGCGGTATTTGCGCGTGCGGCCAGCGTCTCACTGGACGGCAATGTTTTTCAGGGAAACCCATTTCCTGTTGTAGCGGCCTCGGACGCAACGATAGAGGGCTCCGGTAACAGCTGGATGCAACACGGTGAACTGCGCCAGACCACTCTCCAGGCGATGACCGTGCCCTCCGCGGCAACAGAGACTGTCTCAGGCGTAGAGTCGAATACCACCTGGAACGCGGGGGAGGGTCCTGTGGTGATATCCGGAAACTTTGAAGTGGCCAAGGGAACCACGCTTACGATTGAGCCGGGAGTTGTAGTGAAGTTCGAAGCTGGTGGCGGAAGCGGCATGACCGTAAATGGGAAACTTGTGGTCGCTGGCACGGCGGAGAATCCCGTCTATTTCACGTCGTCACTGGATCCGGATTCCGAGGTGAAAAAGTTCCCCTCAAGCCCGCCGGGTATGGGACCTGGTGCTGGCGACTGGGACGGAATCCGGATTGGTGGCGCCGCGATCATCGAAAATGCGGTGGTTCGCTACTCCCTGAACGGCGTGTCAGCAGAAACCGGCGGTAAACTGTCCCTGATCCACGAAACAGAGCGGAACACTTTGGCGGCGGGCTCTCTGACGGCTGCGAGCAACGATGATCCCAAATTGCGGCCACTGGCGGTACCCGTAGGGCAGGTGAACCTGATGCCATCGTTCGCCACTGTGCCTGCGGGATGGACGACCGACCGGTACGACCCGTCGTCCTTCGCGGCCCCCGCATCGCCGCTAGCGGGAAGGAACTCGCAACTGCAGATTAAGATCGATCAGGCTCAGGGTTACACCAGCCGTCCGGTTGCGTATCAGAGCTCGTTCTACGATTTCCAGGGTCGTACTCACAGTGTTGCCGGCAGCGGAACCGGCGACGCGATCAGCGCGGATATTTACGTTCCCTCCGCTTTCGGCGACGTGAGCCAGGGGAATGTCGCTTCGTATCTGTGGGCTGTCGGTTACCAATCCGGAGCACCGGCCGATTATGCGCTGATTGGGTTCGCCAACACCCCAGGGGCAGGTGAATTCGCGGTCTGGAACGAAAGCGACAGCGCCTGGGTGAGTGTCACCGTGCCCGCCGGCGCAGTGAACTACGATGCGTGGAATACCGTCTCAATTCGGTTTAGCGGCGCCACCTTCGATTACTACGTGAATGGCGCACTGGTTTACTCGATGAACAATACGTTCGGCAGCGGCAGTATCGGCGGGACGATCATGGATACCTTTAATTTCTTCGACCCAACGCTCTCCTACACTGCGCGAAACTATGCGGTGGTATGGGCTGACGCGCTGCTTTCTCAGACCATTACTTTCACTGCTCTTGCGGATACAACGCTAGATGCCGGTTCGGTGCCCCTGGTCGCTTCGGCGTCCTCCGGCCTGACGGTTAGCTTTGTTTCGACAACTCCCTCCATCTGTACGATCGCGGGAGACACCGTCACATTGACAGGGGCCGGAACCTGCTCGATTACTGCCAGTCAGGCAGGCAGTGCGACGATCGCGGCAGCTCCAAACGTAGTGCAAAGTTTTACGGTCGCGCCAGCCTCTCAATCGATCTCTTTTGGACTCATTGCGTCGGCACCGGTGATGTATGGCACTCTGCCGATCGGTTTGTCGGCCACGGCGACGTCCGGGCTGCCGATCACTTTCGCCTCCGGTAGTCCCTCGGTTTGTACCGTGACTGCTGCCACAGTAACGATCATCAGTGTAGGAACCTGCACCGTTACCGCGAGCCAGGCAGGAAACAACTCTTTCAATGCGGCAACGGATATTTCGCAGAGTTTCACTGTCATCCAGGGCGCGCAGACTATTGCTTTCGGAGCCCTGGGCAATGTGGCCGCGGGGAGTGCGCCATTCCCTGTTGGCGCGACCGCAAGTTCGGGATTGACAGTGACGTTCACTTCGAACTCACCATCGGTTTGCAGCGTTTCAGGGAACCTTCTCACTCCGCGCGCCCCGGGCACGTGTTCCATCACCGCGACACAGAACGGCAGCAACCTCTATTCCTCAGCCACACCAGTCACACAAACTTTCAGCGTCACCGCGACACTTGCGATAACGACCCCTTCTCTGTCCTCCGCGATCCTGAATCAGGCCTACGGACCAGTCGGACTGGCCGCAACCGGGGGCGCTGGAGGCCTAACCTGGACGGTCGTTGCCGGCAGTCTGCCTTCGGGAATGTCACTGAGCAGCACCGGCACTTTGGGGGGCACGCCAACCAGCACAGGCTCATTTCCGTTTTCCGTAAAAGTGAGCGACGGTTCAGGTAACTCGTCGGTAATCGCGTTGGCTTTGCAGGTGAATCCGCTTCTCTCAGTCACCACTGCCTCGCTCCCTCCGGCAATACAGGGCATTGCATACACCCAGAGCCTCGCTGCAACCGGCGGTTCAGGAAACTATACATGGACTTTGGCTAGCGGCACGTTGCCCGCGGGCATAAACCTGAATTCCAGCGGCGCTCTTACGGGTACGACAAATGCCACTGGTACGTTTTCGTTTACGGTGCAGGTCGGCGATGGCAACACCACGTCAACTCTTTCGCTTGCGATCACGGTGGGTCAGGCACTGAGCATTACTTCATCGGCGACCTTGCCGAACGCGGTGACGGGCAAAGCGTTTTCGACTAACTGCACGGCCACCGGCGGAACCGGTGGACTGCGGACCTGGTCTGTTGTTGCAGGCACTCTACCTGCTGGCCTGTCGTTCTCCGCAACGGGCGGCCTCACCGGAAATCCGAGCGTGGCGGGCACATTCAGTTTTACGATCCAGGTTGCCGACGGCGTTTCCACACCGGCGAGTCTGCTGGTGTCGATGACGGTTTTTACTCAAATCTCCGTCACCACCACATCGCTGCCGAACGCAACGGCTGGCCTTCCATACGGTCCAATTACATTGGCAGCGCAGGGCGGGTCGGGAATCTTCAGCTGGACCGCTACCGGGTTACCGAATGGGGTTACTCTTTCGAGCGCAGGAGTGCTTGGCGGAACACCATCAACGGTGGGCGCCGCCACGATCGTGGCAACGGCAACTGACTCCGTCTCCGGACAAATCCTGACGGTCACAATTCCGTTGAATGTCGTCGCTCAGACAACCGCGCTAAAGCTGAGCCCTTCAACGCTTGTCGCGGGTGCCGGCGTCAACGCCCCTGTCAGCGGCGCGTTTGCGGCAAGCGGTGGCGTACCACCGTACTCGTTTTCGGCGAAGGGCCTGCCCACCGGTATTTTGTTAGGCGCTAATGGAACTTTGAGTGGCAGCAGCGCGGCTGCGGGAAACTTCAGCGCAACGGTGACCGTGACTGATGCGGAGGCCACGCCAGCCAGCGTCACGTCACAACTAACCCTCCAGATTTTGGGGCTGACCACGACATCGTTGCCGGCCGGCGCAGCCACGGTTTTATATACGGCGAGCTTCTCTGCAGCGGGCGGAACACCGCCGTACGTCTTTTCAGCGACTGGACTGCCATCTGGTTTCACGCTTTCCGGAAGCGGCGCTCTTTCCGGAACCGCCAGTGCCCCCACGACGATCTCATTCCAGGTACAGGTAAATGACAGCACGGGACTCACGAGTTCCAGTGCCTACTCGCTGACGATTCATCAGGCTCCGGTCACTGCGAGCGCGTCCGGACTTTCCGGAGGCACTGCCGGGACGCCCTACTCCCAAACGCTGACGGCAACCGGTGGCAATCCCCCTTACACGTGGTCGCTTCTGAACGGTGCACTCCCCGCTGGACTATCGCTGGCAGCGTCGGGAACGATATCCGGGATCCCGACGACGCCGGGCACATTTACTTTTGGCGTCGGTGCGAAAGATGCCTCGGGTGGTGTGACTTCTCTCAGCGTGACAATCGCTATTGTCGCTTCGCCGATCGTTGTATCCAGCGGCTCATTCCCATCGGGAGTGGTAAGTTTTGCCTACCCACAGCAGATATTGAGCGCAACGGGCGGAGTGGCGCCGTACACGTTCACGGTAACCGAGGGCGCTTTGCCCCCCGGCCTGGTTCTATCCAGCGGCGTGGTGAGCGGAACCCCGGTGTCAGATGGGATCTATCCGTTAACGATTACGGTTGTCGATTCGGCGCTGAACCATGCAACCCTGAACACCACGATCGTCATTCGATCGGCCACTTCCGATCTTCAGTTGCTGGCTGGCAGTGCATCTTTCTCCGTTATGATCGGGGCCACTGGCCTGCCGCCTGGGCAGGCTGTCGGTGTGCAATCTACCGTAGTTTCTCAGCCCGTGAATTACACGACGAATGTGAATCCGACCGCGCCGTGGCTTAGCGTAACCAGCAGCGGCAACACGCCGGGAGCACTCGCCCTCAGTCTCACCACTGCTGCGCTGAACCTGCCAGCCGGCAATTATGTCACCGACGTGGCCCTTTCATGCACGTCGTTTTCCTGCTCAGGAAAGACGCAGAGCCTGGTAGTTACGCTGACGGTAACGGCACCTCCGCCGCAGGTCAGTGTCCTGAGCACGCTGCTCGCGTTCACAACTTCGTCAACGCCGCCCCAGCCACAAACACAGCCGTTGGGAATTCAGAACACGGGAGGTGGCACCCTGACTATCGTCTCGGTATCTTGTGAGGCGGCCTGGTGCACGGCCGGCTCTTTCCCTGCGACATTGCAGGGCGGGCCGGCCACACAAGTAAGCATCACAGTGGATCCGGGAACTCTGGGTACTGGATTCTTTCGCACTGCGGTCGATGTGGTCACAACTGCGGGCAGCGTATCGGTGCCGGTATCGTTTTTTATCTCCCAACTCGCCAGTATGAATCTGGCGCCGGCAGGAACGCAGTTCAATATGCCAGCGGGTGGCACACCGGGAAATACGGCGGGCTCGTTCCTCGTAAGCGCGGCGGGAGGAAATTTGAGTTGGGCGGCCACTGTGTTGCAGGCACCGGCCTGGCTGACTCTGAATACAACCAGCGGAACGGCATCGGATTCTCAACCTGGAACAGTTAGTTACTCGGTGAACAGCAGTGCCGCGCTGCTCCCCGCCCAGGCCTACTACGCCACGATTGAGTTGACTTCGACAGGGGCGTCTAATTCACCGCAGGATTATCAGGTCGTTCTGAACGTCAGTCAGAATCTGCAAAACGCACCAGATCCGCAACCCGCCGGTTTGCTGTTCTTGACCGCGGCGGGCGGTTCTGCGCCTCCCCAGGTAGTGAAAGTCTACACCTCTTCCTCCACGCCGCAAAGCTATCAGGCGGCGACAGCCACCACAGACGGAGGTTCGTGGCTAACGGTCGCGCCGGCAGTGGGAACCACGTCGTCGCTTGCACCCGATTCATCCCTCGTCACGATTGATTTGTCCGGTCTGGCCCCGGGAGTCTATACGGGCGGAGTCAGCTACGCGTTCTCCGATGCGGGCGTTCGGACCGTCAACGTCACGCTGATAGTCCAGTCCGCTGGCGGTGGGTCGGCAAGCGTGACTGTTTCTGACGAAAATCCGAAAGCTCTCACTCCGAAGGCGGCTTGTTCGCCCACAAAACTGGTTCCAACACAGACAGGGCTGGTGAATAATTTTTCCGCTCCAGCATCGTGGCCCACGCCGCTCGCCATCAAGCTGGCAGATGACTGCGGCAACAACGTAGGTACTGGTCAGGTGACAGCCACTTTCAGTAATGGCGACCCGCCTCTCGCGCTCGCGCTCGCAGACTCCACTGCCGGCTTGTACTCTGCCACGTGGACGCCGAGGGCATCGGCCGCCCAGATCACAATCACCGCTCGGGCAACCGCGACAGCTTTGGCTGCCGGAACCGCGCAGATCGTCGGTGCAGTGGTACCGAATGCCACTCCCGTGATTACTCCGCACGGAACCGTGCATGTTTTTAACCCCCAAGTGGGCGCGGCGCTGGCTCCTGGCACGATCATGGCGATCTACGGCTCTAACCTTGCAGCGGTACCCGCACAGCCCACTGTAACGCCCTTGCCAACGACACTGAACGGGACCACCGTTCTGATCGGCGGCATGCCTTCCCCGCTCTATTACGTAAGCCCGGGGCAGATCAATGTTCAGATCCCGTTTGAACTGAACCCTGCGGGGCAATACCAGGTGGTGATCAACGCAAACGGCGCTTTGGCAACGCCTGCAACCATTCAGTTGACGTCAGCATCTCCGGGCCTCGATGCATTTCCCGATGGCACACTGATCGCGGTACACGCCCTGACTGGGGCGTTAATATCGCCGACGGCGCCAGCGCAACCGGGGGAATTTATTGTGATGTTCCTGCTGGGAATGGGACAAACGGACAACCCCGTGACCAGCGGAAATGTCTCTCCTTCCAACCCACTCGCACGTCCAACTGCCGCACCGACCTTGACTTTAAATGGGAACACGCTGCCATTGGTGTTCGCGGGATTGACGCCTGGCTTCGTGGGACTCTACCAAATCAATCTTCAGATTCCCCCCGGAACACCAGGCGGGAATACCGTGCTCACCGTATCGCAGGATGGTTGGGTGAGCAACACGACGATTCTGCCGATTGCCTATTGAGCAAGTGCTAACCAGGAAAGGAACTACTGGATCGTCTCCGGCGCCTCAAACAGAGTCCCCCGCCCCAGCAGCCACTGCGGATCCAACCGTCTCTTTACACCCATCATCGTCTCAATCTGATCCGGCGTGAACTGCAGTTTCAGATAATCGCGTTTGCGCTTCCCTAGCCCGTGTTCGGCCGAAACCGTTCCGCCCATCGCCACGGCCGCGGCCGCAAATTCTTTCATCAGCCCCATGGCTCGTTCCCACTCCGCTTTATTCGGAGGCAGAACGTTGATGTGAACATGTGCATCGCCGATATGCCCAAAAATCACGTACTGCCCCGGAAACTCGCGGTCGAGAGTCTCGCGATAGAGCCGTAAAATATCTCTGCTCTTCCCCAGCGGTACCGCAAAATCGGAATTCGCTTTCATCAACCCGCGTTGCCGAATGATTTCGTTCACCGCTTCCGCCAGACCATGCCGGAACCGCCGGAACCGTTCGCGATCCGTAGCCGACGCCGCAAACCACGAATCGTCCGTCAGCGCGCCCGACGTTTCCAATCGATCCAGCCACGCCTCCTCGACATCGTCGCTGCCCGAAACATCCTGCTCAATCATCAGCGCCACATACGCCTCGGCTGGTATCTCGGGAAACCGGCTGCGCACCACGTCAAGTGACGCTTTGTCCACATACTCCAGCATCCGCAACCCCGCCACAGGCCGCCATTCGTCCACTGCCGTGAGCGCCCGCTCGTCGGAATCGAAAAACACCACGCCGGTGAAAAGATTCTTCGGCGTGTCGAGGAGCGTCACTTCTACTTCGCTCACTACACCCAGCGTTCCGTCCGCTCCGATGAACAGATCCATATAGTCCATGCCTTCGCGCATGAAATACCCGGCCGTGTTCTTCTTCACGTCCGGTGCGGGCAGGACCGGAATCTCGAACGTGGGCTTATCGCCGCGTCGTAGCGCCAGCACTTCGCCGTTCGCCAGCACAACGCGCAGCGCTCGGATATGCCGACGCGTATCGCCATAGAGAAAGCTGCGTGACCCGCTCGCGTTCGTCGAAACCGTCCCGCCAATCGACGCGCTGTTCTCCGTCGGATCCGGCGCATAAAACTGCTTTGTCGGCGCGGCGGCAGCCTGTATCGCCGCCAGAGACGCACCCGCCCCGCAAACGGCGAATCCCTTTTCGATCCTGATGCTGTTCAGCCGTTCCAGAGATACGAGCCAGCCGCCGTCAGGCACGCGCCCGCCCGTAACGCCGGTTCCCGAGCCCGAAATAGTGACAGGGGTATTTGTCGCCGTGGCATCGCGCAGAATCTGCGCCAGTGCGGCTTCGTTTTCTGGAATAAGAACCTCGGACGCGCACCCGCGCATACCGGAGGCGTCCGCGAGATAAGGGGAATCAGGCTCAGGCCGCATGTCTATATTCAATTTTGGCAGATCGGGTGCCGGAGTCCGCACTGTCGGGACTTGATTGTGGAGGTTTTAGTTGTCCGCTTTCTACTGCACCGCTACACGAGTGTGTTCGGTAGAAACCAGGTTTTCAAATATCGCCAGCACTCGCTTCCGATATTGATAGACCCGGTCCAGATCGGCTTTGAAGGCGCCTTCGAAGTCCTTCGCGCTGAGCCATTTATCCACCACGCCCCGCGGCACGTCGATATCCTGCCGCAGCGCGTTCAGCGAGTGTCCACGCAGGAACAAGCCGTAGAAAAATGCGGCTTCCCTGTGCGGCGCTAACGGATCGGAATCGTCTCTCGTAGTCATGGACCCTGCGTTCCCGCGAAAATGCCATTGTAGCCCTCTCCAGGGCTGCCGATCAAGTGGCCCCGCTCAAGTATTCTCTTAACAGGACAATCATGCCCCAACTCATCGCGCAACCCACCCGTATCGCCTCCGCCGGCAACAAGCCCAAACTCATCGACGAATTCGTAGGCCGCGTCAATACCGCCACCGAGGCCGCCAGCGTTGCCCACATGCGCAGCCCCGGCGGTTGGGTCGAACCTGGACAGACGCCCGAGTTCGACGAATATACCGTCGTGCTCCGCGGCCTGCTTCGCGTCGAGTCGAAAGGCGGCATGTTCGACGTGCGCCCTGGCCAGGCCATCATCACCCACCGTGGCGAGTGGATCCGCTACAGCACGCCCGAACCCGAAGGTGCCGAATATATCGCCATCTGCCTCCCCGCTTTCTCCATGGATATCGTCCACCGGGACGCCGTTTGATAGCACTGCCCGGTGCTGGTTACAGCTTCCCGCCGTATGTTGTAATGGTTCTTTCACTTCTATGCCGACACTCAGCACACGCTTGAGCCGACGTCTGGTTGCCGCGCATCGCGTGAGCCGCGAATGGCGCATGCTCGCCAGTGGCATTCTCGATACGGACCATCCCGTCCTGGCCCACATCATCCCCATCCGCCGTTGCAATCTTTCCTGCACTTATTGCAACGAATTCGACGATTTTTCCAAACCCGTCCCCGTCGATGAGATGTACCGTCGTATCGATCGTCTCGGCGAACTGGGCACCTCCGTCATCTCTTTCAGTGGTGGCGAACCGCTCCTGCATCCGAATCTTGACGACCTGATCCGCCGAATCCGTGGCACCGGCGCCATGGCCGGCATGATCACTAACGGCTTTCTGCTCAACGCCGACCGTATCCAGAAGCTCAACGATGCTGGTCTCGAGCATATGCAGATTTCCATCGATAATGTCGAACCCGATGACGTTTCGAAAAAGAGCCTGAAGACTCTCGACCTCCGGCTGCAGTGGCTCGCCGAGCATGCCGATTTCCACGTGAACATTAATTCCGTCGTCGGTGGCGGCATTCATCATCCGCATGACGCCATCGTCGTGGCGAGGCGCGCCGTCGAACTCGGCTTCACCACAACCGTCGGCATCATCCACGATTCCAGCGGTCAGTTACAGCCGCTCTCCGATGAAGAGCAAAGCATCTATCTGCAGGTCCGCGACATGGGCAAGAAGAGCTATGCGCGCATGAATTATTTTCAGGACAACATCGCGCACGGCATCGAGAACAAATGGAAGTGCCGCGCCGGCGCACGCTACCTCTACGTGTGCGAAGACGGCCTGGTGCACTACTGTTCACAGCAGCGCGGTTATCCCGGCAAGCCCCTCGCTCAGTACACGAAGGACGACATTCGCCGCGAATTCATAACGGAAAAAGGTTGCGCGCCCCGATGCACGGTGGCCTGCGTGCACTACACATCGTACATGGATTTCTGGCGCGCGCCGCAAACCATCCCTGCGCCGCCCGACGCCCCGCACGATGGCGAAACTAAGTTAGTCCAGCTTCAGATCCGTTGATCCGTTTCTTTGCGTCTTTCCGTAAAACGCACTTTTCTGAATCAAAAGACCATATCTCCAACGGCCAGCTCATGCTCCGCGCACCACTGTTCCCACAGTCGCGCATAACTCTTAGTGATGTAATCGATCCGCGAAAACCCCAGTTCCTTCGCCGTCCGGTCAATCCACGTCGCAGGCCCTTCGAGTTCCACGAAGACTCCGATCGGCGTCTCGTCAAGCACCACCAGACCGTTACCCATCACGCCCTTCCGCGCCCGTCGCGAGTATACGGTCCGGAACTTCTCGTACCGGAATGCGGGCCGAAAACCAACCCCTGCAAGAACCGCCAGGCACTCCTCCGCGCTGCTGGCCGAAAACTCACGCTCTTCGCGTTGCTTGTGATGCGTCCGCGTCTCTTTCGCTGGCCCTTTGAAGGTACATAACGGCGATTGCCCGGCATCCCGCTTCCCCGTCGTTCGTACTCGCAGCAACAAACCCTTCGCCTTGAGCGACCCCGCCGCATCGTCCAGCACCAGATTCTGTTCGAAAGCCCGCGGACTCGCCACCCAAAACCCCGCCTTCCGCACGATTGCCCGAATCCGCGCGGCGCTATTCACGGCAATCTTCACTTCGATTTCAATCAGTTGTGCCACGCGACAAGGATAGCGCGGGCTCCCCGCCGTGACTACTGCAATAATGGAGACACGGGCGCGTAGCTCAATTGGATAGAGCATCAGCCTTCGAAGCTGAGGGTTGCAGGTTCGAGCCCTGCCGCGCCCACCATCCCTCAGTTTTTTGTTTGTGGGACATATTGCCGATTATTGGCATTTTGCCCCCCGCCGCGTTGGACAACTAACCAACGCGGCGGAATACCATGACGCACAGCCAGCACATAGTGCCTGACGGCGCCTTTATAAGTGGGCGCTCATTCGAGCCGCCCACGAAATCTCGTGACATTGCTGACCACATCCGGTCACGCGGATAACAAGTGCCGATCACGTTCAGCACGTGCAATCATCCGCGCCGGTAATTTCCTTTGTTTATCGCCTGTGGCAGGTCTTGCCCCGGTCCGCCTGTTGATCCGTTTCTCGCCGCTTCTGTCAGCCGTTTGGGCGGTCTGCCCAGCCGCTTGCCTCTTGAATTCTGCAATCGGTCCATCGACAGGATCGCGTCATCCAGGCGGGTCGCCTCCGCGCGTAGCTCCAGAAGTATATCGTCCAGGTTCATAATTGACTCTCTATTGGACACGGCCCGAGCCAGGAGGATCGGGCCGTTGAAGTTCCTTCATCAGCGGTTGCAACTGACTATCAATCTTTTCAGCGCGCGCAGAACGCCCATCGTTCGCACCGAATACGAGCAGAAGAGACTGGCACATTTTCGTTGAGGCCGAGGCCAAAGCTCTCGACAGCGCCGCAATTCCAAAGCGTACTTTGCCTTTAGATGCCGTGTCGAGCTTCTCTGGGTTTGAAATCTCTTGCAAAAATGCGCCTCTTTCCATCGAAACCGATGGGATTCGCAGCACGTTTAGAGCCGTCTGGCGGAACCATTGGCGGCCACCCTGCTTCATCTTGACCCTTCCGCAAATCGCCGTCAGGCCGCGACTACCCATATTCCGGACGCAAGACTCGTGCTCAAACGCACTGAGTCCGTCCGTCCCCCAACCCGAATTCGCAGGGAAGCGTTCCGCGTTCCTGCTTCGACGCGAATTGGCACCCCCGGCTTGAGTCCGAGGCGTGTCATCTCCCGCAAGGCGGCGGCATCGCGGTCCGACACGCTGCTGATTAGACCCGGGAGGTCACAGGGCCATTTCGACAAAATGACCTCCTCCCTGGCAGGAATGGCGCCACTTCGCTCCGGGATAAGGTGCCCATGAGGATCCGTTTCCGGGTTGCCTAATTTGGCCGCGATCCGCTCTTCAAAGCGTTCCGAGATGAAATGCTCCAGTCGTTCTGCCTCGTCGTGAACCTCATCCCACGAATAGTCCAGGACTTCGTGAAGAAAACGCTCCAGCAGGCGATGGTGGCGCAGAATCTCCAACGCGCGTTTCTTGCCGGCCGGGGTCAAACGCGCTCCACGGTGCTTCTCGTAATTTACCGCGGGGGGCTTCTGCACTGAAAGCTTTTGCAGCATCCCCGTCACTGAAGCCGCCCGGACTCCAAGATGCTGAGCGAGGGCATTGCTGGTCACAAGCGCCTGCCCGGAGCCGCCCAGTTCGAGAATCGCCTTCAGATAGTCGTCTACCGATTCCGTCGTGTATAGTCTTCGGCTTAGAGGTGGCACTAAGTGTTAGATTAACTCGCCACCACGGTTTTGCCGAATCTCTGCCCTTGACGCAAACTCCGGGCCATGCCACTATTTAGGAGTGCCTAAACTCTTTTAGGTAATCCTAATTTATGTTTAATGTTTTGATATCCATGACCGCGCCCGTGGCATTCCTGTGCCTCATCCTGACAATCCGCGTTCCGGCGTTTGCTCAGGGCGAAACGACAAGCGCCATCGTCGGCGCAGTCAGCGATTCCACCGGGGCCGCCATTCCCCGCGCAACGGTGACGGTCGTTAACGCGGAGAATGGCCTCAAACGATCAGTGACGACGGACGATTCCGGCCGCTTCAGTTTCCCGCAACTGATGCCCGGGACGTACTCGGTCCAGGCCGTAGCCGATCGCTTTGAAACGCAGCGGAATAATTCCGTCTCCGCCGGACTCGGACAGAAGCAAACGGTCGATTTCAGGCTCAACATCGCGTCCATCAATCAAAGCATTCTGGTTCAGGAGGGAGCACCGCTGGTAAATCCGGACAATCCGAACACATCCACCACTCTGGATGCGCGGGCCATCGAAGATCTTCCAAATCCGGGTGGCGACATGACCTATCCCCTGCAGTTTGCCGCGGGAGCCCTCATCAATACTGCCGGCAGCGGCAACGACTTCGTCGGCGGCACAAACGGTTACGGCAACGTCGAGTTCAATGGTCTGCCATCTCTGTCAAACGGCTATATCGTCGACGGCCTCGAGACCAACGACCCGCTGACTAATCTCAATAGCGGACTCTCCACCAACCTCGTGTTGGGCCTGAATTCGATCGCAGAGGTGACAGTCAATACAGTCTCTTATGCGGTCGATCTGGGCAGGTACGGCGCGGCTCAGGTCAACTATGTCACCAAGTCCGGCGGCAACCGGTTTCACGGCAACCTCTACGAGTTGTGGAACGGCTCAAAGTTCAATGCAGCGGATTTCTTCACGAACGCTACTACCGGTAATCACAAGCCACGCTCCACGGTGAACCATTTCGGCGGGAGCTTGGGCGGCCCCATCGTCCACGATAAATTATTTTTCTTCTTCGATTCGGAGTGGGTTCGGATTGCTCTCCCAATCGTGACTGCCACCACCGTACCAACATCCGCATTTGAGAACTACGTACTGGGGCAATTGCCACTCGGCGGCGTGGATTCGGTCACGGGATCGACCTATCGGCCCGCGCCTCAACTCGTACCTTTTTACCAGAAGATGTTTGCGCTGTATGGCACCACGGCAGGCACTCCACTTGCAGTTCTCGGCTGCCCGTTCAACGGTGACGGCGCTCCCGCCGCCGGAAATCCCCCGAATGGAAACGGCTGCGCAAACCGCCAGAGTATTTCACATTCGAGCGATGATCGCGAGCAGGTGCAAACAGCCCGTATCGACTACAACATCGACGCCGTTAACAGCGCATGGTTCCGGCTTCAGTCGGATACGGGACTTCAGGCCGCCTATACCGATCCGATCAACCCACTGTTCAATGCCATATCGCCTCAGCCACTTTATTCGTTCGCAGCGGGTTACACGCGTGTCTTCTCAGGACGGCTGGTGAATTATTTCAATCCCGCGTTTTCGTGGTATGGGAGTCTGTTCGGACCAGCCGACCTTCAAAAAACCCTGGCGGCTTTTCCCATCGTTCTGGAGGGCAGTGGCGCAAACGCTCCGTTTACGACGCTCGGTGGACTCGACAACACCTGGGTCCAGGGGCGGCGTGCCGCGCGACTCTTCATCAACGACAATTTGGCGTGGGTCGTGGGCCGGCACGAATTTCGTTTCGGAACCAACAGCCGGGCCTTCCGGTTAAACGATTTCGATTTCGGCGAAGGCACGGTCCCTACCGTCACTTACACAGATCTGCCGCAGTTCATTTACGGCGTTGCATCGACGGCTTCCGAGACCTTCCCCCTCGCCAATTCGCAGCCATACAATTTCCTCAACCTCGATTTCTATGCGCAGGACACCTGGAAGCTGACGCCAAGCCTGACATGGACATACGGCATCCGCGACACCTTCAATTCCAATCCCCTGAATCCTCATGACGCGGTCGCGCGGCTCTCAGGATCGTTTCCTTCCATTTCGCACGATGTGAATCAGCCGCTCAGCGACGTGATTCAAACCCATCTGGGTAACGTGTTCGCTTCCACGCCGCTTGCCATTCTTCAGCCCAGAACGGCACTCGCCTGGCAGATTACACCTCGCACGGTCCTCCGCAGCGGCTTTGGTTTGTTCAGCGATCTCCTGCCAGGCAGCGTGGTCGACACGGTCGGGACAAATCCCCCGTACTCGAAGACCTTCGAGGGTGGCCTGCTCGGAACAGTTGGCGGATCCGCGATCGCACCCGGCGTTCCAAACAGCGCTGTCGATGCGACAGCGGCTGCGAACCGGCTATTCAACACTGGTTTCGCTCAAGGCCAACTCTCCTGCGCTGCGCCCGCTGCGAATCCGGCCACCTGCCTCCCCCCGATTTCGATCACGGCGGTCCCGGATGGCAAGCTTCATGCGCCTTATTTCATGCAATGGAGCTTCGCCCTGGAACACCAGATCGGCAGCGCGCTGAATCTTCGGGCACAATACGTCGGCACGCGCGCAGTCAACCAGCCTTATGAGACCCAGGCGAATGGCTACCAGACTGTGTGCCCGGGCTGCTTCGCTCCGTTCCCATACGCTCAGCCAGTCGACCCAAGGTTCGCTTCCGTCACGCAATTGAGCACCGGCGCGAACAGCCACTACAACGGTCTGCAGTTGACCGCCGACAAGCGACTTGGTCATGGCGTTCAGGTCGAAGTCAATTACGCGTGGAGCCACTGCATGGATACCGTCTCGAATGGCGGCTTTCTTCCATTCGCTTCCGGCGCCATTCTGTCGCCGCTTCCGGGTGATCTCAACCGCCAGTACGGCCCATGTGACTATGACGTGCGACAGAACCTTACAGCCCAGTACGTTTATCAGCTGCCGGGTAAATTCCGCAACCGTGCGCTCGCGCGGGCATTGAACGGGTGGCAGTTGTCGGGCACAGCATTCTGGCATAGCGGCATCCCCTTCTCTGTGTTGAGCGCGCCGTACACAGCTAACGGCAACGGCATCGTTCAGGGCAGTGGACCGCAGTACGCAAGTGTCGTCCCCGGC
The DNA here is from genome assembly GCA_903825445.1 of uncultured Acidobacteriia bacterium. Taxonomy (GTDB): domain Bacteria; phylum Acidobacteriota; class Terriglobia; order Bryobacterales; family Bryobacteraceae; genus BOG-234. The sequence goes on along the minus strand of CAIKAS010000045.1, from coordinate 19,747 downwards.
GCAGCGCTTTACGAGCACAATCCAATTCCCGGCGTCACGCAGGCGGGGACGATTCAGTGGCTCAACCCCAACGCCTTCCTCTCATCCGTCAACCCGGCTACCGGTGCCTGTACCCTCGGCGATACCGTGCGGAATTGCCAGTTCGGCGATCTGGGCCGTAATGCCCTGCGTGGCCCGGATTTCCTTTGGAGCGACCTGTATCTCACGAAGTGGTTCCAGTTGAAGGAACACCTGAAGCTGCGCATCGACGGCGAGTTCTTCAACCTGTTCAACCACCCCAATTTCAGTCTGCCGAACCTGGTGTCTGCGGGGATTCCGGGCCAACCTGCAACTCAAACCGGATTTGGAGCGCTCACCTCTGCAACTTCTCCGCCGACGGGACTCCTGGGAGTAGGTCTCGGCGGGGACAGTTCACCCCGAATGATCGCCATGCAGGCGCGACTGGAATTCTGAGGCCCGCTTATTCCACGCTGACAGTGACGTTCACAGGAACCGTCTTCGGGGGAAAACACATACGGTCGTTGCAGGCCTGATAACGCAGCGTCCCCGTCTCCGCCGCCGGACCCGTTGCCGCCGTCGCAGGAACCGCGAACTTCGTCACCAGATCGAACGCGCCCGTCACCACAGAAATATCTTTACCCGCGGAAAAAGTGTACTTTTCCAGCTGCGGCTTCGGATACGCGACCGTGCCTTCGCCCAGTGGACCGCCCGTCCACTTCAGTACCAGTGGAATCAGGTAAGCCTCGGTGGGCGTGTGGCTGTTGGCATGAAACCCCGCCGGCAGAGACGCCTTGAGGGTAACCAGCGTCACCACGCCGCGCTTTACCTTGACGGTCGCCTGCGACGCGATCTTCAGTTCCGGAGCCATCTGCGCCGGCGCCACCAGCACACTCACCGCCGCAACCACCGCCATCGGAACCAACTTAGAGTAATTGTTGAATCGCATCATCGAACTCTTTCTTATCCACCAGGCCCACGTGGACCGACGCAATGCGGCCCTCGCGATCGATCACGAACGTCGTCGGCAGCGCTTCCACGTCGCCATACTGATCGCTCGTCTTATCGTCGCCCAGCACAATCTTGTAATTGATCTTCTTGTCCGCCACAAACGGCTTCACGTCTTTCCAGCCGCTATCGTCCATAGCAATGCCAAGCACGGTAAAGCCCCGGTCTTTATACTTGCGCTGAAATTCGGTGAACCACGGGATCTCGATCCCGCATGGCCCGCACCACGTCGCCCAGAAATCCAGCAGCACCACTTTGCCCTTGTAGTCGGATAAATGCACCACCTTGCCGGTGGCGTCCTTCAACTCGAAGTCGGGCGCTGGCTTGCGCAGGCCAAAGTCCTTCACAGCCTTGTGCGGAGGCGTCTTATCCGGCCATCCCACCGTACCGAGCACGACAGCCACGCCACTGATAACCGCCAGCAGGATAAAGAAGATCCCTGGACGAAATGAACCTTTGTTGAATTCCACTTGCTTCGATTATATCGGGAGCGGATTTTAAATGTGTACCACCGCTCCTGCCATACGGGTTTCCGACACAAGCTCCGCGACCATCCTGCACCAAGAGCCACCGGCCCCAAATGCTTCTCTGCGACCTCTGCGGGGTCTCTGCGTTCTCTGCGTGAAACCCTGGCAACGCCAACCTTGATCCTCGTCCTCATTTCAAAGCGGGGCTACTGCACCAGCGCTTCCAGCCCCTGCACCACATTCTCCCCTTCCCGCACCACCGCCGTCACTGCCCTGTCCCGCACCACGGCCTCTTCCGGATCGATATCGTATCCACTCATCAGCCGATACGCCCCCGGCGCCAGCCCGCGAAACTCATACCTCCCGCGCTCATCCGCCCGCCCGGTCCAAGCCTGCAGCGCCAGTTCAGGCGCGTCCGGATTCACCCGTTCCAGATAAACCGGCGCGCCAATCAGCGCCCGTCCACCCGACGACACAATCCCCGAGATCGATCCCGGCTTGTCGGAAAACGTCACCTCCAGCCGCGGTGTATTGCCGATATCGAGCACATACCAGCCATCGTTCCTCACTACCGCCGACGCCGCATCGCCCGCATTTCGAATCCCCGTCAAATACCGCGATGGTCCCGGTCTCACCGTAAACTCCCATCGCCCCGGCAGAAGTATTTCCGTGGCGGAGACAATCTGTTCCGGCCCCAGTCCGTCCAGCCCCACCCGCCGCGCGATCAGCGTTTCGCCGTCCGCTCCCGTCACCGTCGGCGCCGCCACCGCCGAACAATCCACGCGCACATACAGGTTCTTGTCCACCAGTATTCGCTGGAATCCCGCGCACCCAGAACCCCACACCAAAATCTCCACCGGGCCCGGCGGCACACCGCTCACCGTATAAGGACCCGCCGCGTTGGCAATCAGCCGCTGACCCGTATCCGTGATCAGACTCACGCGCACCTGCGACTTATCCGGCGCAGCCACATATCCGTTGATATCGAACAGCTGCCCTTCCACCGTGTGAATCAAAACAAAACCCTGCGTCTCCCCCAACCGCACGCGAACCGGCTCCGCGCCAGCCACCGACGTGCCGTACTTGTAATAGGAGGGCACCACCGTACTGGCATCTTCCAGTCCACCGCCGCCTGCACGAACCAGATACGACCCTGCTTCCAGTTCACCCACGCGGAAATTGCCGCGATCGTCCGTCATCGTCACCGCCACGCGTCGCATCGGTTGGCGCGCCGTATACAAGTTGACCGCCCAACCCGCGATCCCGATGGCATTGTCGTCCACCACCGAACCCGTTATCACGGCCTGATGATGCATCACGATCTGCCGCGCTTCCCCGCTTTCGACGCTCCCGCTCACCTCGAACGGCACACCAGGCCGACCAGGCCGTACCTGCCCATACTCCGCCACCTCATACCCGGTCCGCGCCGCGCGAATCAAATACCATCCCGGCTTGACGTTATCGAAAACGTATCCCCCGTGATCGTTCGAAAGCAAGGAAGCCACTGGCACCGCATTCCCCGGCAAAGGCACCAGCGCGACGCGCGTCCGGGCCAAAGGATTCTGCGACTCCGCATCGTAAACGCCACCCTGCACCGTAGCCGCATGTGCCGCCACCTCAGCCCAGCACATGAGGATCGCAACAAGGGTTTTCTTTGCGTCTTTACGAGCCCTTTGCGTCTTTGCGTGAAACGGCCTTTTCTTCACGGCAGCACCAACTCCAGCGCGTGCACCGAAGTATTCCCCTCCGCCACACTCACGGTATCCGGCTTCCTGGACCACGCCACTTCGTTCATATCCACATCAAATCCACTGACAATCGAATACTCCCCCGGAGCCAGCCCCCCAAACCGATAATTCCCCTGCGGATCCGCCCGCACCATCCAGGTCTGGCTCCCGATCGAATTCGCCAGAAACACCGGCGCGCCAGCCACGGGATTTCCACCCGTCGAAACTACCCCCGAAATTGTTCCCGGCGTCGAGGAGAGCGTCACCGTGATCCGCGTATACGTGCTGGCGTCAAACCCCCACCACTCTCCGTTGTGCGCACCCGCTGCCGACCCGAAGTTCCGCACCGACACCACATAATAGTCACCCGGTGGCACACTCAGTTCCCAATGCCCCGGAGCCAGCAGTTCGTCGGTTGCCAGAGGATGCGTCTCGCTGGCGCCATCCAGATCCACCCGTCTCACCGTCGCCGGAGATCTTAACCTCGCACCAACAAAAGAAAAACTGTCCGGCCCGAAAGGCGCACAAGCCAACCGCATCCCGGTCACGTCCTTATCCACCGTGAGGCGCGTGTAGCTGCCGCAGTCTTTCCCAAACTGATCCTGGCCCTTCACGATGAGTTCCACCGGGCCCGGCTGTACTTCGCGCGCGGTGAACGGAGTAGCCAGATTGAAGGCGCGCCCCACTTCCTGCCGTCCCGTATCTGTCACCAGCGTAAGGGTCGCGCTCTGTAGTGGGACCGGAATCAGCATGCCTGTCAACGTCAGCAGCTTGCCCTTCACGGGCCGCACCACAATATCGTGCGCCGTCTCTCCCACGTGTACGCTCGTCCCCACCGCATCCGCCATCTCCACGGCGTTCTTCGAATACGTCGCCAGCAGCGTCGTCCCGTCTTCCAGCGGTCCCGGCCCGCTGCGGACAAAATACGATCCTGGCGTCAGTTCTCCCACACGATAGTTTCCGCGCTCGTCGGTGACCGTTTGCGCCACGTGCCGAACCGGTTTCGCCGTGCTCAAAATATGCACCGGCCACTTAGCCATGCCCACGCCATTTTCATCCAGCAGAGTCCCCGTAATCGCAGGCAAATGGCTCATCTTGATTTCGATGAACCCCGAAACCCGATTCTCCGCGACTTCAAACGCATGGCCGGGTCGCCCCGCCCGCAATTGGCCCGATTCAGCCGGCGCATAACCCCGTCGCGTCGCACGCACAACGTACCAGCCCGGCATCACGCTGAGAATCACAAACGATCCCCGCGCACCTGTCCGTACGTCGGTAAGCTCAGCTTGCGTCCCCGGCAGAGGCACGAGCGTCACCTGCGTCCGCGCCAGTGGATTCCCCGTCTCTTCGTCCAGCACAACGCCCTCCACCACCGCGGCGTGAAGCGCAAGGTGGGCGCAGAACATCATCAGCAGGGCAACAACGAAACGGCGCACTTGTTTACTATGACGCAGAATCTCACGAAACGTGCAGGCTATCGCATACTGAAAAGTATGCTGGACCCCATCCTGACCGGCAGATACATCCGCCTCGAGCCTCTCGACTATCACCACGCCCCCGACCTCGCCGCCGCCTCAGCCACAGACCCCAGCCTCTACCAATGGTCTCCCGTCCCGCAAGGCATTGAAGCAGCTCGCGCCTATATCGCCAAAGCACTGAGCTGGAAAGAAGCCGGTACCGCTCTGCCCTTCGCTATTGTCCATAAGGATGACAATGCAGTGGTTGGTTCCACGCGACTCTGGGATCTTGAGAGATGGGCATGGCCGGTTAGTCACGAGCGCCACGGGCGAAGTGAACCCGATGTCTGCGAAATCGGCCATACCTGGCTGACCCTCTCGGCCGTTCGCACCCAGGTGAACACCGAAGCCAAGCTGCTTTTGTTGACCCACGCCTTCGAAGTCTGGCAGGTGCTCCGCGTCTGTCTCCACACGGATTCCCGCAACAAACGCTCACAGGCGGCAATCGAACGCATCGGCGGAAAGCTCGAAGGAATCCTCCGCTCGCATCGTATGGCGGCAGACTTCATTCCGCGCGATTCCGTACGCTATTCCATCCTCGCGTCCGAATGGCCCGAAGTGAAGGCAAGGCTCACGGCCATGACGAATCGCGACTAACCAGCAGACTCTTCTCTAAGATCTTTGCGCGGTCTCTGCGCGCTCTGCGTGAAACCCAGGCGAAACGTATGGCCGCACTAAGCGAGTTCGTATCCCTTAGGCGCTACACCTGAAGAAATCACTTCCGTCGTGCAGCCGTTCATCGCGAAAGTTTGCCGCACCAGTTCGCAAACTTTGTCATACCCGCGCTCATAAAACACGAGGACACCCGGACCCGCACCGCTTAGCGTGCATCCCAGCAACCCCGGAGCGCGCAAGCGCAATATCTCAGCCAACCCTGGAACCAGCTGTGCGCGGAACGGCTGATGCAACCTGTCATCCAGCGCCGCCGGAAACGCCGACGCATCGCCCGTCGCGATCGCCGCGATCAGCAACGCCGCACGCTGAATATTGAACGTCGCATCCGCCCGTGAATAAACATCCGGCAGCACGGCGCGCGCCTCTTTCGTCGGCAGGGCAAAGTTCGGCACCACAACCGCTACCCGAAAATTCGCCGGCATCTCCAGCCGAATCGCCCGCGTGTTCCCGCCTGGCTCCACCGCGCTCGCCACTACCGAACCCAACACGCACGCAGCAACATTATCCGGGTGCCCCTCAATCCGTGCCGCCTCGTCCAGGATGCGCGCCTTCTTCCATCCCATGCCAAGCAGGTGCGCACCAATCACAACACCCGCGGTGATGGCCGCCGCGCTCGACCCGAGGCCTTTTCCCAAAGGAATCTCGTTGATGATCTCCAGTTCCACGGCGGGTAGCGCAAGATGCGCCCGGCTCGCCACCGAAAGCGCCGTCTGCCAGATCAGATTGTCTTCATTGCAGGAAATGAGGCTGGCATCACGACCGGAACACTGGATCGAAAACCGCGTGCTTGGCGCGAAACGGCACGTGAGGTAAATCTGCAGCGCGATGCCAAGCGCATCAAAGCCTGGCCCCAGATTAGCGCTGGATCCGGGAACGCGGAGAGTAGTGACGGGGGTCAATCTGCCATTATCCAATCCCCGCAACGCTGGCCGCGAAAACCCACGTCGCCTGCCTCCCGTCAGAACCGGGGAAGTGTCGCGTAAAATGGCAGTGATGACTTCGCCACGATACTTGTGCTCGCATCTCGTTCGGCTCGTGGCCGATCATCGTGAGCAATGGGTGGTTCTCGAGACGATCTGGAAGGACGGCGCCGTTCTGGAGTGCGAGGAATCCGTCTCCGTCGGCATCCCCGCGCGAATCGTGGCCGATGGAGCCGCTTTCGCGGGCCGCATTACGTCGTCGAAGGAACACGAAGACGGCTGCCAGGTGGAAATGGAATTCTCGCCGCTTACTCCTTGGTCGCTGGATGAATGGCGGCCAGATTACGGCCTCGACCCGGCCGAACTCCCACTCTGATCCACCCGGCTGGCTGACCTACCGGATATCCAGAATTTCTTTTTCTTTCGTCTTCGCCGCTTCGTCCAGACGCTTGATGAACGAATCGGTCAGTTTCTGCATCTCGTCCTGGCCCTTGCGGTCGTCGTCTTCGGAAATCTTCTTGTCCTTCGCGAGCTTCTTCACGTGCTCGTTGGAGTCGCGGCGAATGTTGCGCAATGCGACACGGTGGTCTTCTGCCACCGCGTGCAGTTTCTTCACCAGTTCTTTGCGGCGCTCTTCCGTCAGCGGCGGAATCGGCAGCCGGATAATCTTGCCATCGTTCGCTGGATTGATCCCCAGATCCGAGGTACGGATCGTTTTCTCGATCACAGACAGCAACGATGCGTCCCAGGGCTGCACCGTGATCATGCCAGGCTCTGGCACGTGCAAGTTCGCCACCTGGTTCAATGGCGTCGGCGTGCCGTAATAATCCACCCGGATCGAATCCAAAAGGTGGATGGAGGCGCGTCCAGTGCGGATCGCCGCCATAGCGTGCTGCAGGTCGGTAAGGGCCTTTTCCATGCGCTGTTTCGCGCTGGCTTCGATTTCCGATACGGTATTCATGGTCTCTTTGGTCTCTAAGTCTTTAACTTATGATGGTCCCGACCGGCTCTCCGGTCGCCATTCGCATTATATTGCCGTGCGTGTTGAGATTGAAAACGATGATCGGCAGCTTGTTGTCCCGGCACATCGCAATCGAGGTCGCGTCCATCACGCCCAGCCGCTCGGTCAGCACCTTCGTGTACTCAATGTGCTGGTACATGATTGCGTCTGCATGCTTCATCGGGTCTTTGTTGTACACGCCATCCACCTTCGTGGCCTTCGCGATAACCTGCGCCTTGATCTCGAGCGCCCGCAGCGTCGCCGCCGTATCGGTGGAAAAGTAGGGATTGGACGTGCCTGCCGCGAAGATCACGATGCGGCCCTTTTCCAGATGGCGAATCGCTCGTCGCCGAATGTAAGGCTCGGCCACCTGATGCATCTGGATGGCGCTCATCACCCGTGTGTGATACCCGATCTTTTCGAGTGCGTCCTGTAGCGCGAGCGAATTAATCACCGTCGCCAGCATGCCCATGTGGTCACCCGTAACGCGGTCCATATCTTTGGCTGCGAGGGCAATGCCGCGGAAAATATTGCCGCCGCCCACCACCACGCCCACCTGCACGCCCTCCCGCGCTACGGCCGCGATTTCAACCGCAAGGTCGCGAACGCGCTCGGCGTCGAGTCCAAAAGATTGCGGCCCCGCCATGGCTTCGCCGCTGAGTTTGAGGAGAATGCGTTCGTATTTCGGCACGCTGTTTTATATGGTAGCTGGTATGTTTAGGCGCAAAAAAAGGGGGCAGAATATCTGCCCCCTTTTCTTGAAAATCTGGTGTTACGCTGCCGTTTCCGGCTGATCCGGAACGCCGTCGCCAACCTTGAAGCGCGCGAACCGCGAAATGGAGATATTCTCGCCCAGTTTCGCAATCTTCGTCTTGATGAGTTGGTCGATTGTAGTGCCATTGTCCTTCACGAACGGCTGCTCATACAGACAGACCTCTTCGTAAAACTTCGACATCCGGCCCTCCACGATCTTCGCCGCAATCTGAGGTGGCTTGCCTTCGTTGATCGCCCGCGCCAGCTGGATTTCTTTTTCCTTTTCCAGCGCCGATGCCGTCACATCTTCCTTGCGGATGAATTGGGGATCGGTCGCCGCGATGTGCATCGCGACGTCGCGTACCAGTTCCTGGAAATCGTCCGTGCGGGCCACAAAGTCGGATTCGCAGTTCACTTCCACCATGACGCCCAACTGCGCGCCAGCGTGAATGTAGGTCCCGATGGTCCCCTGTTTCGTGGAACGCGTGGCTTTTTTCCCTGCAGAAGCGATACCGAGTTTGCGCAGTACCACTTCGCCTTCAGCCAGATCGCCCTTGGATTCGATGAGCGCCTTCTTGCACTCCATCATTCCGGCTCCGGTGCGTTCCCGGAGTTGCTTTACAAGAGTTGCTGTAATTTCGGCCATAACTTATGCTTGCGCCGCCTCCGCACCCGGATCGGCCGCTTCCGCTTCCGTTTCCGAGGCCGGGCCCTTTCGGCCCGCGCTCGTGTCGCCAACCATCAGGCTTTCCTGCATGATCTGCGCCGCGTACTGCGGGTCCACGTACTGCGAATACTCAGCCGGCAGCTCTTCCGAAGCGCCCGCGTCGTCCGCATCGGCGTCCGCTGCTACCTTGCCCGCGGTGAAGTCGTGCTCTGTCGCCAGCGCGCGGCCTTCGATCACGGATTCCGCAATCTTGCTCGTGAAAAGGCGAATGGCACGCAGTGCGTCGTCATTGCCCGGGATCACCCAGTCCACTTCGTCTGGATCGCAATTCGTATCCACAATCGCAACTACCGGAATGCCCAGGCGGCGGGCTTCCTTCACGGCAATGGCTTCCTTGTTCGAATCGATCACGAACAACACGTCCGGCAGGCCGGGCATGTCTTTAATACCGGCGAGGTTGGAATCGAGCTGCTTGCGCTCGCGCTCCAGGCGCACGATTTCTTTCTTGGGACGCCCGCCGTAAGAGCCCTCGGCGGCCATTTGTTCCAGTTCCTTGAGGCGCTTGATCGACTTCTGCACCGTCGTCATGTTGGTGAGGAGTCCGCCCAGCCAGCGCTGATTGACGTAGTACATCTGGCAGCGTGTGGCTTCTTCGGTGATTGCTTCCTGCGCCTGGCGCTTCGTGCCCACGAAAAGCACGTTCTTGCCCTGCGCGGACATTTCGACCACATATCGCGCCGCATCTTTGAAAAGTTTCAAAGTCTTTTGCAGGTCAATAATGTAAATGCCGTTTCGTTCGCCAAAAATGTATTCTTTCATTTTTGGATTCCAGCGCTTGGTCTGGTGCCCGAAGTGAACGCCTGCTTCGAGCAATTCTTTCATTGAAATAGCGGGCAAACTGACTCCTTAAATTGCCAGTCCAACCAGGTTTGCTGTTTCAAACGGGGTTCTGTCTGGCGGTTAAGCCCGTCCGGTGGCCACACGCGGCCCTAAGCGAGATTTGCGTGCGGCTGAAACGAAAGGGCGATACTACAGCAATCGGGGCGCGGTTTGGTAGCCGCGCCCCGTCCACAGATAATCCAAAACTCCTAGCGCTTCGAGAACTGGAAGCGAGCGCGGGCACCCTTTTGGCCGTACTTCTTGCGCTCGTGCTCGCGGGGATCGCGAGTGAGCAAGCCGGCTTTCTTGAGCGGTCCGCGGAGTTCCGCGTTGAATTCCACCAGCGCGCGGGCGATGCCGAGACGGATCGCACCGGACTGCCCGGCGATTCCGCCACCATCGGCGAGCACAATCACGTCGAAACGGTCGGCCATTTCAACTACCGTGAGCGGAAACTTCGCCGGGATACGGCCCGCTTCGGTCGGGAAATATTCTTCAAAAGCACGGCCGTTGACCGTGATCTTGCCCGTGCCGGGCCGCAGGAATACGCGGGCCACGCTGCGCTTGCGACGACCGGTCGCCAGATACTGTTCGATTTTCTTGATTGCCAAAATCTAATACCTTCCTGATTAAACTTCTGAAGCCTGAGGCTTGAGGCCAGACTTGATCTTCAACACCACCGGCTTCTGGGCGGCGTGCGGGTGCTTGTCCCCGGCGTAAACTTTCAGCTTCCGGTACATCTGCTTGCCCAGTTTGGTTTTGGGCAGCATGCCGGAAATAGCTTCTTCGACCATGCGCGCGGGGCGGGTAGCGCGAACTTTCGCAGCGCCTGTTTCCACCAGTCCGCCCGGATAGCCGGTGAAGTGCCGATACAATTTTTGCGAATCTTTTTTACCAGTCAGCTTGACCTTGGCGGCATTGATGACCACCACGTGATCGCCAGCGTCGATAAAAGGGGTCCAAGTGGTCTTATGCTTCCCCATTAACAGGCGGGCTGCATGGCTGGCTAATTTACCCAGGACAACATCATTGGCATCAACCACATGCCAGTTTCTTTCGATCCCCTGTTTGGTGGGGAAAACGGTACTCATGGACACACGACTCCGATGGATTGTTAAAACCTTGTTTAGTATAGCAGGCCGGGTTGGGCCGGGGGAACCTGAATTACGCAGGCGGTCACCCGAGGATGTCCCGGAGTGCGCCTTTCAGTTCCGGGTGACGGAACTGGAAGCCCGCCTCGTTCAGGCGGTGAGGTACAACCCGGGCGCTATCGAGCATGTGCTGGGCGAACTCCCCGAAAGCCAGTTTCAGGGCCAGGGGTGGAACGGGGAACAGTGCGGGGCGGCCAAGGGCGCTCGCCAAGTCCTTTGTAAACTCGGAGTTGCGGACGGGGTTGGGGGCGGTCGCGTTCAACACGCCCGAGACTTCGTTCTCCACGGCGTACGCGAAAACCTCCGCCACGTCGTCGACGTGGATCCATGGCATCCACTGCTTCCCGGAGCCCAGTTTCCCGCCCACAAACATGCGGAATGCCGGGACCATCTTCTGTAGTGCGCCACCGTCCTTGCCCAAAACGAAGCCAATCCGCACCTTCACGACGCGCATGCCAAAACGGCGGGCGCGATCAGCTTCGGCTTCCCATGCGCGACAGGTATCGGCGAGAAAGCCAGTACCCGGCACGGAATCTTCGGTGAGAATCTCGTCTCCGCGATTGCCGTAAATGCCAATCGCCGAGGCGCAGATGAAGATCTTCGGCTTGTGCCGCACGTGCTCGATGGCGTCGACAATGCGCTGCGTGCCGACAACCCGGCTGTCGTGGATGCGGCGTTTGACTTCCGGCGTCCAGCGCTGGGCGACATTCTCACCAGCCAGATGAATGACGCAATCCATGCCGTTCAGGCTTTCGGAGGGCGGCGTGCCTTCGGGGCCGGAACTGAGCGGGTCCCAGATGTGGGTGGCAACGGCAGTGCGCTTATCCAGACCGGGCTTACGGCTCCAGACCCCGACATAGTGGGTTTCTCTCAAGAGTCGATCGACAACGCGGCGTCCGATGAATCCGGTGCCGCCGGAAATAATGCATTTCATATAAGGATTTGGGTGCGTGAAACAGCTGCTTCCCTATTATGCGGTGTGGGCAGCGTTCGAAGCGGTGATCTCAGCGATATACGCGGCCACGTCCGTCTTACGCTTCATACCGTCGAACGACATGTAGCGGAGCTGGCCGAAGACGGGGCGCTCACCCCAGGGACGGTCATGCAGGCCGAAGCACCAGAGAATGTTGGTGTACGTATTCGGATCGCGGCCATCAAGCGCGTAGATGTCGTGGAGACGGATCATGGTACGGAGCGCGTCTTCGTAGGTCGGCGACCACTCGATGATCTTCTTGCCCCAGTACATGCGGTAGTAGCCGTGAATTGTTCCACGCAGGAGGAGTTCGCGCTGGGCGGCGTTCCAGAGTTCATCGTGCGTGGTTGCGGCTTCGAATTGCTCGGGAGTATAGAGATAAGGACGCGGATCGGCGGCGTGTTTCTTCATGGTGCGCTTGCACCAATCGGGCAGAATATCCAGCGATTCGACCGCTTCGCCGGCGAATTGCGCAAAGTTGAAGGCCAGCTCGCGACGCACGATCAGTTCTTCGAGGAATTCTTCGGCCATGAGCTTGTGCTCTTCGGCGTAGTCGCGGACGGCTAGCGCGACTTGCAGCGCAGAAATGTGGCCAAAGTGAAGATATGGGCTCAGATTACTTGTGGCGTGTTTCGAGGGCTGACTGCTCTCCTTTGAATAGCGGCGCAGTCGGTCTTTGAGAAAGATTTCGAGGCGCTTACGCGCGGCTTTGGCGCCTCCGGTGTATTCGACGGAGGGCTTTATCGAGTGGTCGATATCGCAGGATGCCACCAGCGACGGGATGGCAGACGGCGTTACGTTAGTGCGCAACGCGATGAGATCCGGCGGAAGCAGGTTGTCGCGCCATTTGCGAACGAGTGACGGCATGTCGACCGGTTCCATGCACGCTGCCAACTCCCGCCTGATCTTCGGCCGGATCGTGTAGGCGCCGTAGTTGCGCTTCTCGTGACGGCTCATGGGGACGATGCAACTGGAATCGACGGCAGTGTACGGAATACCGATCCGCTCCGGCACAGTTGTGTTGTGTTGCGCGGCGATGAAGGCGGGGTAATCGTCGGAGACGACGGAATGAGCGCGAGCGGCGAGGCGATAGAGGATGTCGTTCGAACTCAGATGCCCCGTTCGGAGATAGAAGAAGTGGCCGGCACCGATTGCGCGGAGTTCGGCGGCGCTATCGGGCACGCCTTCGAGAATAAAGGTGTGGGTGCGGTCGTTCGCGGCCTTGTAATCGCACGTGAGACCTTCATAGACCAGCACCGGAAGGTCATTCGCATTGGCGATTTCGGCTGCGTGCGCCAGCGCGTAATTCCAGGTCGCACGGCGATTCATTTGCGCCCAATAGAGTACATACGCCGCCTTCGGACGTGGAAGCGCCGTGTTGAGACAGCGAATCCGGTCGGCGGAGACTGGCACTGCCACCATCAATCTTCGACCGGCGCCACGCTGGAGAGCTCGGCGCGGCGGACGATGTAGTTCTTTTCCAACATCCGGCACAGTTCCGCGCCGAGTTTTTCGGGGAGTTCCTTTTTGTCGTGTTCGACAATCACCTTGATGAAGAGGTTGGTTCGCATGGTTCGTTTATGGGGCCTGCTCCTATACTAAATACGTGCCATGCGCCATCTGCAAGACCGCTAAACCGAAGAGATTCTGCGAAGGAATCAAAGAAGAGATTTGTCCAGGGTGCTGCGGCGCCGGACGTGAACAGACGATTGATTGCCCACTGAGCTGCGAGTACCTCGCCGAAGCTCACAGGCACGAGAAAAAGCCGGCGTCCGATCCGGCGGCTATGCCGGGCAAGGGCATCGAAATGGACGACGATTTCCTGCGCGCCAATGAGTTTTTGATTGTACTGGCTGGGTCGGCCATGTTCGAGGGAGCGCGACCGCATGCCAATGCCCTCGATACGGACGCGGCGGATGCGCTTGAAGGGCTGGTGAAAGTCTGGAGTGCCCTGGGTTCCGGGCTCATTGTGGAAGCAACACCGGTGAACCCGATTGCGGCCGATATGTTCGAGAGCGTGAAGGCCAGGATCGAAGACATCCAAAAGCGGATTCGGGAGGCTGACGCGATGAAGCCGCTGCCCGAGGAGACCGTGCTCAAGGTGCTGGTTTTCCTGCAACGCGTGGCGTTCGGGCTGAATAACGGTCGGGCGCGCTGCAAGGCGTTCCTGGTGTTCCTTTCGCAGTTCTATGTGGATATGAAACAGGAAGAGCAGCAGGATGAGATCTTGAGCGCGGACGACGAGCCGCGGGTCATTCTTTAGCGATGGCGCGAACCGGCATTGTCGTGTTTGGGCATGGGTCGAGCATGGCTTCCGCTAACGAGGCGGTACGCGTGGTGGCAAGCCATGCGGCGCTGGAAGGCGGATGGCCGCTCTACGAGACGGCGTTCCTCGAATGCGATCCGAAGCTGGATGCGGCAGTGGACAAGCTGGTGCAGCTGGGTGCGAGAGAAGTGCTGGTGCTGCCTTACTTCCTGACGCTGGGAATCCATTTACAGCGAGATCTGCCGAAGATTGTGGAAGAATTGATGCGGCGGTTTGGTATTGACATACGAGTTGCGCCACCACTGGACGGGCATCCGGGTTTGGCGAAAATCCTGGTAGAACGGGCGCTCGCGGGAAGTGAGGCAGAGTCGGCGCTGTGAAAGCAAGTCTGATCGGCTGGCGGGAACTTGGCCCCGCAGCACGGCACTTTGAGTTTGAAGCTGTCGATTGGAACGGGGCGTTTGTCCCCGGGCAGTTTTTATCGATCACTGCGAACGTGGATGGGGCGGGAATCACGCGAGCCTATTCGATCGCGACACCACCCAACGGGCGACGGTTCGGGCTCTGCGCGAATTTGGTGCCGGACGGGCAGTTTTCGCCGTGGCTGTTCGAGCGGCAACCGGGCGATGAGATTGAGTTTAAGGGCCCCTATGGCACGTTCACGCCGCGTCCAACGGGGTCGGATTCGATTCTGGTGGCAACGGGTACGGGGATTGCGCCGTTCCGCTCGTTTTTGGCACATGGCCTGCCAGGCAACTGCACGCTGATTTTTGGGACGCGGCACGAAAACGGATTGCTCTACGACGAGGAATGGCGTGCGCTGGAAGGGTCGCGGCCGGGGTTTTGGTACTGGCCGACCCTGACGCGGGCAGGCGCGGAGTGGACGGGCCGAACAGGGCGCGTGCAGCCGCACGTAATGCAGGCGCTGGATGGGCGGCGCGATGTAGATATTTACATCTGCGGGCTGCGCGAGATGGTGGACGAGTTACGCGGGCAGTTGAAGGCGGCAGGGGTTGACCGGAAGCGCATAATTTACGAAAAGTACGACTGAGGCAGCGTGGAAGTTTGCTCAGAACGGTACGGCCTGTTGCGGCACTTACGAATGAATCAACGCGAAAGAGATGTCGTGTATCCATTGAAATCGACAAAACGTCATGAAGCTGGGTCCGGGGGCGAGGAGATCGACTGGTACGCGGGTCCGGAGGGTCGTCGGGAAACGCGGCGGGAATTCGAAAATGCGCTGAAGAATGGGACGCTGATGCGCTCGGCGGGGGCGCGTGTGCCAAGAACCGATCCTGACGTCCTCGCAGAGCTGGTCGAGCGGGGAAACGCGAAGGCCACGGTTTGGATATGGCAGGCTAGTTTGCCCTGGGATTAACGGGGCAGATTACCAATCTGCCCCACATTCCTGCCCTGGGAGATTGGCGACGTGCCCCGCAGTATCGACTGGTACGATAATTAGAGATTCGACATGGCAAACCTCGGTGAAGTAATAGATGCGGCTTCCGCTGTCGTAAAGGGCATGGGCGTCACGCTGAAGGAGATGATGGCTCCTACGGTGACGGAGAATTACCCGGACGAGCCGGCGAAGCTGCAGGAACGTTATCGCGGCGTCCACGAACTGCAACGCGACGAAAACGGCATGGAGAAGTGCGTCGCCTGTTTTCTGTGCGCGGCGGCATGCCCTTCCAACTGCATCTACATCGAAGCTGCGGAGAATACCGAACAGGTGCGCATCAGCGGCGGCGAGCGCTACGCCAAGGTTTATAACATCGATTACAGCCGCTGCATTTTCTGCGGCTATTGCGTGGAAGCCTGCCCGACCGATGCCATCACGCACGGCCATGGTTTTGAAATCGCCAGCTACAACACCTCGACGCTCATCTACCGCAAGGAAGATATGCTCGTGAAGATCCCGGAAGGCGCGAAGCCGCCGGTGATCACAGAACATGTTGAAGCCGGCGCCCACTAGGCGGCATCCAAACAACTGCCTTCACGTGCAAGGCAAATTATGTTCGGTGTAATCCGGGAACAGATCGACACAATTTTTCGCGAGGACCCGGCGGCCAAGAGCGTCCTCGAGATCTTCCTGTGCTATCCGGGTTTCCACGCGGCTCTGGCGCACCGAGTCGCGCACAAACTCTACAAAGCTCATGTACCGCTGGTGCCGCGCGTGATTTCTCAGATCTCGCGATTTTTCACGGGCATCGAAATCCACCCCGGCGCCACGATTGGACGTCGCTTTTTCATCGATCACGGGATGGGTGTGGTGATTGGCGAAACGGCGGAGATCGGCGACGATGTTTTGATTTACCAGAACGTGACGCTGGGCGGCACCGGCAATGAGGTGGGCAAGCGGCATCCGACCATTGGCAACAACGTGGTCATCGGCACGGGCGCGAAGGTGCTGGGCGGGATTCGGATTGGGGATAATGCGCGCATCGGGGCGGGATCGGTGGTGGTGCATTCGGTGCCGGACAATTCGACGGTAGTGGGGATTCCGGGGCGGGTGGTGCGATACCGCGTACCGCATGAAGGCGTGCTTGATCACGGTCTGATGCCGGACCCGGAAGGCGAAGAGATTGAAGAGCTCAAGCAGCGCGTGGGCGATCTGGAAGAGAAACTGAAGGCGCTGCTGGACGCGGCGAAACTGTCGGCGAAACCCTAAGCCGGCGCGTTTTGGTGTTAAGATCCGGACATGTACCGGATTCTCATTTGCGCGCTGGCGGCATTCGGCACACTCATTGCGCAAGCCCCGGCCGCATCCGATACGGAAATTGCCGCAAAGCTAAATCCGCTGGTGAGTGCGGCAATCCGGAGAAGCGCGACGATTGCTGAAACGAACGACAAGCTCACGAACGCATTGATGGCAATCGCACGGAGTGGCAGTCAGCCTTCGAGAGAACTGGTCGCGTCATTTGTCTCTTCGCTGGCCGACTTCACGTCGGGTAGACAGGTCGATAGCGCCCACGTTTCAGCACTGAGCGAGTGCATGGCGGATATGCTGCGGGGTTCCGGAGTCACGAATTTCGGACTGGCGCGGCAATTGAGGACTACACTCACTGAGCTTGGTGTAACCGATGCGAAGCTGGACCCGATCACGCGGCAATTCATCGCAATCGGCGAAGCTGTGCGCGGGCCGGATGATATGCCAGCAAATGACCGCATTCGCCTGTTGATGGCACCGAAGAAATAGGCAGGATTGCGACCATGCCAGCGGGCAAGCCGGGCTCACTGCATGGAATCGCTCTTACCGCGATTACACGGCAGGCACGCTGCCTGGAGGTTGAGACGCGCATCGGAGCCGCCTTTGCTCGCCGGAATAATGTGGTCCACTTCCAGTTCCACTCCCGCCTTCTTGCAGATCTGGCAAGTATAGTTATCGCGCCTGAATACGGTGAAGCGAATGCGGGCGCTAATTGAACGACGCCCTTCCCTGGCCTGAGAAGGGTGAGACGAAGGCGGGAGACCATCGGCGGCGCCGGCAGCCGCGAGGAGGGTCTTCCTCCAAGTGCCAAAGCGGGTGCAGAGCATGCTCGCCGTGACCGGGCAGCCATACCGCTGGATGTCGGCCACTTTCGGACTGCGACCATTGTATGCCCGAGTTCTTTCCCATAGTTCGACGACGATGGCCAGCATTTCCGCGTTCGTCCATTTCTTGGGGGGAACGAGTCCGGCCGCCGCGTTGGCTTGCTCCATAGAGCCGAGTTTTCTAATGACAGTGACGGCGGCCATGCGGGCATGTTCGTTGACGTCGCGCGCACTGAGCGTGCGCTTCCCTATCATTTCCGCGACGCGCCGCAGTTCCGCCAGGATGGAGGCATCGTCGTAAGACCGCATAAAATCTATTTCCAGTGCCATTTTCGCTTAGGTACTCCCGACTGGAGATTAGCAATCGGCAGGACTGGGAAAAGTCGGCTATTTTGGCAGGTTACTGAAAAAAAGGGAGATATAATTCAACAAACAACGGCACCGGCTTTTTGGGGGTGGCCGCTTTTGCTATTTTGTGAAGTGAGATATCAATGCGGTAAGAATCAGCAATACGATGGCCTGACCGATGGTTTTAAGGTGAACGCGCAACATTACCGACTCTCCTGCTTATGATTGGACGACGGTAGCGCGTCGCTTCCGGCGCAGAATGGTCGCGTCATTTGACGGCAACGGATGTGACGGTGGGCGCGGCCCGCCACCCCAACGGTTCTCGAGAAGCCACTCGACGATTTTTCGACGGTAGATGACGAATAGGCCAGTTAATACCGCGACCACGGCGAGGAATACCAGTTGCTTCGGATCGAGGGTCATGTTGCCTCCGCTTGAGGAGATTATAGCGCCGGGAGGCGGGATAAAGCTACGGATTTTCACCGGGCGCACAAGCGCTTGCCAATGGAAGTTTCTCTGGGAGACCTGTTGTAGAGTACCGCTCCCTTACGGTCACGGCTCGGTACGGGTCGCGCTCGGTGGCGTCGCAGATCGGTAAATTTGCGGATTAGCAGAGTGACCGTTTTCTAAAGTGAGTTAGAAAAGGGGGCTGTCGCCGCGCTGCCGAATCTCCATGCAGCCTCGTCCGGTCGGCAGCACCTTACCGGGGTTCAGCCTGCACTCGGGATCGAAGATCGCCTTCAGTCTCCCCATGCAATCGAGCGAATCGCCGGAGAACAGGTGCGCCATCATCTCGCTCTTCTCCATGCCGACGCCATGCTCGCCCGTGATGGAACCGCCGACGTCGATGCACCACTGCAGAATCTCTTCGCCCGCCGCCTTCGCTTTTTCCAGTTCGCCTTCCACATGCGAGTTGAAAAGGATGATCGGGTGCATGTTGCCATCGCCCGCGTGGAATATATTGCTGATGCTGAGGCCGTGTTTCGCCGCTACTTCCGCGATGCACCGCAGTGTTGGCGCGATTTGCGTACGAGGCACTACACCATCCTGCACGTAGTACGAGGGACTCACGCGACCAACTGCGCCGAACGCGTTCTTGCGCCCCTTCCACAGCAAGTCGCGCTCTTCAGCCGTGCGGGCCACGCGGACTTCACGCACGCCGCATTTTTCGCACGCCTCGCGAATATGCTCCACCTGCTCTTCCACCGATTCGGCGAGGCCTTCGAGTTCGATCAGCAACACAGCCGCGGCGTCCTTCGGGTAGCCGGCGTGCGTGGCGTCTTCCACCATGCGGAGCATTTCGCCATCCAGCATTTCGACGGCGACGGGAGTGATAGCGCGGGCGGTGATCTCGGCCACCGTATCGGCGGCGTCGCTGGCGGCGTTACAGATGGCGAGGATCGTTTTCACGCGCTCGGGCTGGCGCATCAGGCGCACGGTTACCTTCGTCGTCAGCGCCATGGTGCCTTCGGAGCCGGTGAGGAGACCGATCAGGTCGTAGCCCGGCGAATCGGCAGAGGTGGTGTGGATGGTGCCATCGGGCAGAACATATTCAAGGCCGAGGATGTGATTCGTTGTAACTCCGTAGGCAAGTGTGTGCGGACCACCGGCATTTTCCGCGACGTTACCGCCAATCGTGCAGGCGCGCTGACTGGAAGGATCGGGCGCGTAGAAGTAGCCGAAGGGCGCTACCGCGGCGGTGACATCCAGATTGACGACACCGGGTTCGACGGTGGCGCGCTCGTTGGGGATATCGATTTCGACGATGCGGTTCATGCGAGAGAAGCCGATCATGATGCCGCCGGCGCGGGGGATGGCTCCGCCGCTGAGACCGGAGCCCGCGCCGCGCCCGACTAAGGGGAGTTTGT
>CAIKAS010000044.1 GCA_903825445.1 uncultured Acidobacteriia bacterium | reverse complement strand
CGGCACTCCTTTCGGCGCTTTCTGCGCCTAACCGGTATGCCGCGAGGTGCCACAAGCGTGACATCCGACATCGATTTCTCACTGTTCGTGGCCGTCTCTCTGGTGGGCTTCTGAGTATTTCCGGTGACAGAAGCTCGACCGAAATGAGCGGACGGTGAGTCCAGAGACCGTGGAATCGGGAAACGGGGGAACCCGTCAGTAAGATCTCACCCCAGTTCGCGGCCAACAGGGAACCGTCGACAATCGACGGTCAATCCGCGACAAGCCGACTTCTCGCTCATGTGATCAACCCGTCCTATTGGCGCGTGCTCAACCCTATAATCAGCTGAGGAGACGGGAAGGCAAGTGGCGGTAGTAATCGATCAGCCAGGGGGTGTTTGGTAAGTAATCGGGAAACGGAAGGTGAGTTGCCCTCGATATTTCGACCCACTGAAGGGCTTTCGCGTCCGGTGCGAGATCCGGCCACCGTTCGGTAGCGGGCCACCACGGCGGGTCATCCACATCCGTGAAATACATATCCGCCGACTGCAATTCCGCGACTTCGTAAACGTTCGCGGTCACCTTAATGCTCGCAATGCGCGCGTGAAAGGGCTTGCTGACCCATACATTGACCTCATTTTGGTCTAGGTGGGCTAATGTGCGAATGGGAGGGTCCGGCGATAATTCGCAACCGACCGGAAGATGGCGTACATGCTCTTCGCGCAGTGGGTTCTTCAGATTGTGCATCGACTGCTGTCGCGTACCCACATACATCCGAAGTGCATGTGCTTTACTCGTGCTGGTATCAATCGAAGTATCTTCGGTAGCCATTGAAAGCTGCGGCTCGTCTCCACTTGAGCCACGCCGGCGAAATTCCACCAGAATCCTAAAGGCTCCAAGATCCGAAGGTTTGCATGACTTCTTGAGGTTAACTGCGACCTGTAGCCATGTTAGTGGACTGGGTTTATCGGCAAGGAACTCCACACGTGCCATCGAGCGGTCTAGGCTGGTGAAAGTCCGCGTGATCGTAGCCTGGATCTCTTCGCCATACGCCGCAAAGAACGAGGTTTGTTCACTTTTGGACATTTCGATATCAAGATAGCCGAGTCGTAGTCCAAAGCCTTTAGGCGTGTTCAGCGCAGCCCTCATCTGCTCTCGGGTGAAGAGCTCCACTATCAGGGTCCGCTTAAGTTCGCGGGCGTCCTTCCTCAGTTCGTCCTGATCCGTTGGTGTAAGGGCAACATTAGTGAAGAAGACGAAGACATCCAGATCAGCCCGATGCTTTAGGGCCGACGCGAGATCATCACGGAATTTCTTCCTAATCTGGCGCCTCTGCGGAGCCGAATCGTTCGCGCCATCGATGAATCCGACGGCCCCAAAAGCAAGGTAGCGGCTCTCGAAAACCGCCTCGATGTCTCGTCCTTGGTCGGGACCGCCTTTCGGGCTTCGGGAACGCACCTGTGAGAAGCGCTGATCAAGTGAAAGCAGATCTGTACACAAGCGCTCACGTAACTTGCCAGAATCCGGCCTGTGGCGCAGGGCCTCGTCTGTTTCCTGTATGGTAGACACCCAGCTCAGATCTCCTCCAGCGATGTTAACAAGCAACCCGCAGGAACGCACACCGTTTCGGCCAAGCGACGATACCACTCGGCGAACGAGATTCCGCTAAAATTGTCTCGGTCAGGTTCGAACCTCGTGGACTACACTCGGGTTGGCATGAGGCGAAAGGCGTCGTTCTGAATATTTACTTGGATACAAATCTGTGGAATGAGCTCTGCGAT
>CAIKAS010000043.1 GCA_903825445.1 uncultured Acidobacteriia bacterium | reverse complement strand
CGACGCGCCCTGGCCTGCTCCGCGCCGTTGTGCCGGTGGACACGATCGCGACGGGCGGCTCCGGCGGGATGGCTTGAGGACGATAGTATGAAAACCGGATTTTCTCAAATTACGACTGGTAGAGAAAACGGGGGCAGGTCAGCCAGAACCCGCAGCCGGTTAGAATCCCGCCAGAAAATTGGACCGATTTCATATTTGGGAGATGTCCCGACGAAAACCCTCCCTGCTTAACGAGCGTTCATAGAGAGGCGTCCGTATCCGGAATTAGGCAGTGCAACTCAGAAGCTCTATCAACTGTCCAGTTGGAGTAGTAATCCATGCAACTTTTCGCCCGCCAAAAGCCACCGCTGCGAGAGGCACGCGGACCAGAGTACAACCGGCAGCTGTGGACGCCGCAATATGCGCAGGCAGATCAATTACCTCCATGCAGATGTGGTGCAGTCCACCGCCCGTCTCCAGGAACCGTTTCACCGGTGAACGGTGGCCCGCGGGTTCAACGAGTTCCACCGAACAGGCGCGCTCGTCGTCGGAACGCAGGAACGCGACGGACGCCATTTGAAGGGGATCGTGAGTGATCTGCCCATCCCATACCAAGCTGGTTGCTCCGGCATATTCACCGATGGACGCGGCAATGGAAGCGGTCACGTAACCGACATGGTGCACACGGCCTCCTGTGATCACAGAGTCACCGTGGAAGTGTCATTAATGTTGAGAACGTGGGTTGCAGTAATCATCGGTATGGCAGGCACTTCAAGTTCGTAGCGCTCTTCACCGTCGGTTTCGCCGACGCGCGTAAAGCCCATTTGATGATACAGGTCCTTCACTAATCCGTTTTTCGCGGTGGGGCGGTATATGCCTACGATCCTGCTTATGGCTCGCTCAACTGCAGCTTCAACGAGGCGGTCAAACATAAATCTTTCCATCTGCCGGCCAAGCGTGCGGCAACTCATCAGCCATGTGTCAATTTCCCATGTCCTGCCGTGATCGCAGGGCCGACAAAACAATACCCCGATCAGGCCGTAGCTGCCCATCCGGTCGGACATTTGAAAGGTGCCAGCCCACCCATTTGGGTCTTCGGCGAGCGAGCGTACCTGTGCCTCGGTGTAGCGGCGGGTGGTGACATTGAACTGGTTGGTCTTATTCACCAGTTGCGTCACGCGAGCCAGATTCCCGGCCGTGACTGGCTCCACAGATGCCTTCAACTGCAACTTCTGCAGAAAATCCTCCAGTGAATCCGAGGAGGTCCGCAGGGTCTCGCGCTGTGCTTCCACACGGTACTGATCGGCACGGGCTAGATCCTCGGGCGACAGGGATAGCGCCTCAAAGTAGTGGCCAGCATCCAATTGGCGCAGATAGTGGAAAGGTGAAGATCCCAGTTCAACTACTGCAACCTCGGGCAACCGGGTCCGAACCCACTCGCGTTCGAGCGGGTTATCGTCGAGAAAAACGAAACTGTCCAGCCCCAGAGATAAGTCGCGCGCAATCGCTTCCAGGTTAGTGGCTTTGTCGTCCCAATTCGCGCGAAAAGCGGCAAAATCTTCCAGCCGGAGAGCGATGTGAGGATGCTGGAGAAAGGGCAACTGAGCATCCTCCGGATTATTTTTGGAGCATACTGCAAGCAGAACTCCGCGACTTTTCAAATCCAGCATATAGCGCTGCAGGCTCAGGTGCGCCTCCCCTTCAGGAGAACCGGGTCCGATGGCGATGCCGTCCAGCCCATCTTCGCCAATAACGCCCTTCCAGAGAGTATTGTCCAGATCGGTGACGAGGACTTTTCGTGATAATCCGAGTATCGGTCGCACGTGCGACATGTATGCCTCGGCGAGTTCCGGCAGCGCCTCGGTGGCGGGATGCTGTCTGTACCGGGTCCACTGCATTTGGTCATCCCAAGATTTCAGCCCGACGCGCCGCTGCGTGGCCGCCAAATTCAGGATCGAAACATTCCCTGGAGCCTCCTCGCGCAGACGAAGGTTTAGCAGGTCGATGATCCGGGTGCGGCCGCCGGGAAGCGTGTCTGCAAGATGCCCGTAAGCCTCTTCAGCGGGATAGTCGAACGACGGCTGGATGATATGGCATGCGAATGATTCCGAGAGTCGACTCCATAGCTTGCTGCGTTCCTCAAGAAACCGGTTAATCCAAGCCGGACCATCCTGGGTTATGGCCTCCAGGTGGAGATCCCGCCAATGCATAGCAAGAATGACGATATTGGGATTAAAGCGAGCCAGCCCGCTCTCGGTGTCCCATACCTCCTGTTCAATTGAGCCATAGAGCCCCTCATAGATCTCCACTCCAATCCGGTCGCGGAAGCACAACGCCCGCAGCACTGGCGCGATCAGACTTGTGGTGCTGGTACCCAGAAGGGCAATTTTGCTTTGCCTTAAGTTCGATCCACTTGCACCCGCCAACTCGCGAACGAGTTTTTCGGCGCGAGTGAGGAAGGCATAGCGGATGTCCGAGGCCAAAGCCAGACGTAGTTTTCGGGCCGCCTCTATGGAAGCCCCTGTCGCGGCCAGCGCTTTTGACCAAGCCAGCAAATCGAGCGGGTCACGCCGCGCCTGAAAAGAAACGAAACGTTCCCAGGCGGCTACCAGTGCTGCGTTATCGGCCAGCAATTGCGTCCGAAGCCAGGCTCCGTTTGGCGTGTCCGGCAGCGCGTCGAGCCAGACATTCAGAAGAGGGCGGTCGACTCCGTCCAGTTCCTCTATAAGGAGCGAACAGATATCGGAATCATAGCGGCTTCCGCACCGATCCAGCACTTCACGGGACAACGCCAGGCGGGACGAGTCGTCGAGTGCCTGCAGACGCCGGGACAAGACCCGCGACATATCCTCATGGTTTTGCATATTCACAACCAAGCGTGGAAATCACTGCGTGGCAAGTTGTTCTTCGACGAGCTGGCCTCCGCTCATTTCCACATCCCGTCTGGGCAGCAGGTCGGCCGTACCATCCAGCCAGGCTCGAAACTCAAGGTCAGAGACCTGCTCCGTGTCTACCAGGCGAGGCAGCAGCATCGGATTAGTCCGGGCTGTGCACAACCCCATTTTACAGGTGGTAGCGGATAACATCCCGTACTCTTTCAGGTAAGACGGATACTCGGGCAAATAGAAGCCGCCGGTATAGCAAAAATGGCGCGGCTCGTTCGGGGTGAACGACGTAATCCGGCGACGGTTATCCTGGAGTTCGGCAAACATGCGTTCACGACTCCGGTAAACGCGATGACGATGGGTATGGAACTGCAAGTCTACGCCCCGAGCTGCCAAATTCCTCGCTTCATCCGGGTTGATCAGGTGCATGACCCGACGGTCGCAGAGCTCCTGGTAATCAATGCCGAGGTGCTCCGCCAGGCGGGAAAGCAGGTCATCTTTCTCAATCCCTGTAAGCCCGCGCCGCAGGGCAAATTGTTTGATTGCCTCTGTCGCGTTTTCGCGCCCCGCCTCGTCCAGCGCAACGGGAGTTGAGAACACTTCCGACCAATCCAGTTGCTGCCTGGCTCGTCCCAACCAAAGCATGTAGGAAACCATTGGGTCGAACACCGGACGATTAAATTCCGCGTAATAGGTGGTCAGGTACAACGTGACCGGGTAACCAAACGATTCGACGACAGGAAAGGCTACCTGATAAAAATCGTGGAGGCCATCGTCGAAAGTAATGACCACGGCCCGATCCGGCAGAGTGCCATCCTGAAGCCGGCGCAGGGCGTCGGACAAGGGAAGCACATTACAGTGAACCGAGGCCAATGCTTCCATACGCCGGCGGAACGTCTCAGGAGAAATGTAAAGGCCACTCCATTCGTGCTCATCGTAAGCGGATACGCCGTGATAGCACAGAATGAGGAGCCTGTGCCGTCTCCAGGCGCTGCCAGAAATCAAACGCGATATGCCCGTTCCCTGCGTCAGCCGCAAAAATCCCAGTTTTGCCAGCCTCAGCATGAAGCCTCACCCACGGAATGCGCCCCGGCGCTGGAGAATCGTCACCAAATCGCCCACGGTTTCCGCTTCGATCAGCTCCGCATCAGGTTCGATGCCAAATTCACCTGTAATGAGGTGGAAGATCTGAACGTCCTTCAGGGAAGTCCATTGCTCGAGGGTGTCACGGCTGTCCTCTGTGCGCAGGGTTTGCTTTGAAACGTCAAGAATATCCTCCATTGCGCTTAAAAAACCCGACCGTGTCATCATAGCCTCGCATGGCGCTGCGCTTCGTTTCGAGCGTGCGACAATCGTCTTCTAGAAACTAAATTATACCTAATCGATCCTATTCCCACTTCAATGTCTTCACTCAACGAGATGCCGGAAACGCTGCAGCAGACGGACCTCGTTTTGCGCCGCGTAGGCACAAATGCTGAGAAAATGGCATGGATATTGCTCTCGAGCGAAACCAACGTCGAGCAGGTGTTAGCCCTGAAGCAGCAAGCCGGACTGGAAGGTGATGAAGTGGAGAGGCTGCTGCTTTGGTACGCCGCGCGCCAATCGCTGCCACAAATACCTCAGTTACGCGTCGACGAGTCCGTTCGCGATCTCCTGGATAAAGATCTCCGCCAATTGCCGGGGATGAAGGTGTCGATGGCGGCGGGTTCGTATCATTTTGACCGCGCCGCCAAGATGGCGACGCTGCGACGATTTCCTGTTGGACCTATGGAATGGGAAATGTCAGGTGTCCCGCGCTCTTTCTTTCTGAAAGCGACATTTCCAGACAACCTGCGGTTCCTGGCATTCGTGCTATTTCGCATGAGGGGGCGAAAGCCGTGTTTTTTCATGCACGTGGCGCCGGCCCCGCGCAACCGGGCGCTAAGCATACCGAAGGAAGTCTTGCGCGCATACTATCGCATGGCTAAATCTATGGAGCTACAGCCGGAAGTGCTCGGCTTAGTGGCCTTCGCATGGTTTCATGATCCGTCCGCAGTGCGGGACTACCCTCACCTTGAGGTGCTAAACCGGCCATACGTCAAAGAGGGGGGCACCGTTGTGCTGCTCGAGCCCGCGCCTCTCTCATCCGGCGTAGTTGCCGGGAACGCTCAGCGGGGTGCCGATTACGAGGCTGGCAAAGTCCAGTACAGGTACGGGTTTGCCATGTGGCCGCGTGATGCGGCAATACGCTGGGCAGAGGCTCACTCGGAGTTGGAGAGTAAACCCCTCCGCCAGTGCGATACTGTGTCCACAGAATGGTAAGGCTGGCCGCTCAACTACCGACACCGGGTGTCCGCCTATTTCGTGTGGATCGTCTGCTTTGTGCGACTAGGAAGAGGTGAGGCTCGCAGAGATATTTAGGGGCGTTTGTAGAAAAAATTGACAAAGGAGTTTGCCGGTGCACTCGTACGGTGCCGGGTGTGAACATGGAAGATCGGAGTAGGGGCTCTGCGGCTTCGCCGCCACCTGCGATGGTAAATCTTCTCTGATCGATGGGCTATGATGACACAGTGAACTCTAGGCACCAAGCGACGAACTACATTCCCACGCTTGACGGGTGGCGCTGCCTAGCAATTCTATTGGTAGTGTTTTGCCACACTTGGATGTGGCTAGGACTTGGGACCGACCGACTGTCGCGCATCTTACACTATCCGGGAATTGCCATCCATATTGCACGCTCCGGTGGCGCTGGAGTCGGGGTGTTCTTTTGCCTGAGCGGTTT
>CAIKAS010000042.1 GCA_903825445.1 uncultured Acidobacteriia bacterium | reverse complement strand
CCATCGACGCTCCCTGGCCAGGAAGAACTTGTCGGAAGCCGCCCGGTGCAGGCCCGCTCCCTGATTGAAGTAGAGCATGGGAGGGAGAAGGAGGCTGGGAGTGCGGGGTGGGTTTGACGGAGGCTTGGACGGAGTTAAGTTACGGTTGTTCAGTTAGATGGGGATGGCGGAAAATATATTCTTAAAGTTGTGATCGCGTTTCTCCGGGAAGGGCAGATTACCAATCTGCCACACATCAGGCAACCTGGGGTTGTTGGCCATCGGGGGTGTTTTGCGTTAGCATCAATTGGTGCGCTGATGACACACCGGCTTGAATTTGACATCAGGAACCGAATCGTGCTTCTGACGTTCCTGAGAATCGTTACGGAGGACTCGATACTTGCCGGCATTTCCGAGGTGCAAGACTTTCTGCGGTCGAACCCGACGGAAGGCACTATTCTGGACTTTAGCGGAATCGAAGAGTTTCAGGTTCCTGCAGCTTTCTTTCGAAACCATGTGAACACCAGAAGGAAACTGGTGGCTCCGGATAAACCGCGCGTCGCGGTCGCTCCACAGGCAGTCGTGTATGGAATGTTGAAAATGCTTCAGGCCCATTCAGAACCGAGTAGAACGGGTCCTGTTGTTGTTCGGACCCGCGAGGAAGCATATGAGTTTCTGAACCTGAATGCTCCGGTCGCGTTTTCCCCTGTTTATTCCCGCGCTACGGAATCGTAATCGTCACTGCATTAGTTCCGCCAGGACTCCCTGCGTGGAAGCCAACAGGACGTCACCTGGGGGGCGCGCGCTTTCGCGCCCTGGGCCGAGTTCGGCTACAATTGCGGTGAGTCAGGAGGGCGGCGTTGTGAAGGCTGTTCTTTGCGCTTTAGTTTTCATCCCATTCGGTCAGGTATTCGCACAGAGCACCGCGACCGACTGGTTCCCCGCCGCCATTGGAAACCAATGGATCTACGAACACGAGGATCGAGATGGCTCAAGGGACGCCACGAATATCCGGCGCTGGCAGACCGTCGAGACGATCACAGGGACGTTGACGACTCCAGACGGTTTGGTGGTACTCAGGCACGTCGAAGTGAAGGGCGAGACGACTGGAGGCTGGCTCGAAACGGTGTACGGCCGATCAAACTTTCTGCTGCGAAACGACTGTCTCTACTTCCTGAACGACCAGGTCTGGAACGAGCGTGAGCAGCGCCTGCGCCCGGAGTTCCGCGAGCAGGTCCTGGACGGGCCAACGTTTTGTTTTCCGCTGGCGGCGGGAAAACAATACGGAAAAGATTCTCCGCCGGGCTGGATCCCATCTCGTGTTGTAGGGACGGGGCCGCGAGATGGCTATACACCCGCGTCAGTATCGAGGGATGCGTTTGATGTGGTGCTGCATTTGTTCGCTGATGAAACCCACTTGTGGTTTGAAAAGGGGGTCGGGATCACGGGTATGTGGGATTGGCACAATGGCAGCTATGAGGAGTACCGCGTGAGACTGGTGCGATTCCAGGCCGCAGGTTCGGGGAAGAAGGTTCCTTGATTTGTTCGGGAACGAGAGACACGGCCAAGTCCACCGGTTTGTAACACAACTCGCCCACGCGAGCCGGTCACCACAAATTGCAGGATGCTATTATCCACCACATTTACTGAATGTTCGTCTAATTGATTTGCGACAAAGCAAATGGAAATACATACAACTGCATCCTGGCCCGCGCGTGACGATCGCCGGGCCGCGCTGGTCTGGCTCGCCATCTTCTGGATGTTCGTGGGCGTCGGCTTCGGCTTCGATCTGCACAACTATTTCCACGAGCAGCCGCCAGTACCCAGGATCGTCCACGTACATGCCATCGCTACCCCGCTCTGGCTGCTCATCGCCACCGCACTCGTACTCATGGTCGAAACGGGCAACGTCCGCTTCCATCGTCGTTTCGGCTGGTTTGCGGCTGGCTACGCGGCTCTCGTCGTTATAATCGCCCCCTGGTCCGAACTCAGCTGGCAGGCTTTAAACCTGAAGACTCCCGGCTCGCTCCCGCCTCAGTTCCTTTCCATCGCCTTCAGCGGTGTCATTTGCATGACTATACTGCTGCCTTGCGGCGTTCTGATGCGCCGCAACTCTGCAGCCCACCGGCGCGTGCTCATTCTGGCGACCATCTGCATCAGCGATGCGGGTTTTGCCCGAATGGTGGGCCTCTTCTTGCCAGCACCAACTACCTTTATCGGCACCTACCTGTTTTACGAGGGCGGAAATCTGCTGCTCATCCTTCTTATGTTTCTCTGGGACTGGAAACGCAACCGGATAATGAAACAGTTCCTGTGGGGAGCCTTTCTTGTCACCGCTGTGGGCCTTGCGGCCACGGGCCTCTACTTCAACGAGACCTGGAAAGAGATCACGCGGTCCTGGCTGGAGGGCTGGACGTTTTGAACGGCGACTAACTGACCGCGTACGGCTCGCGTCGAAAAAATAGTACGCTACAGGTGTGCACCGTGCACCCCAAGGAGTTGTCGTGTTCCGCTTCGCTGCCCTTTCCTTCCTTATCGCAACCTGTTTATCCGCTCAGACTTTTGAAGCCGTCTCCGTGAAGCCTGCCGCGCCTGGCAGCGCCAGCATTAATCCTACGCGCGAGATCCCGCGTCAGCAGGATCCGACACGGATCGACTACCTCGGTGTCAGCCTGAAAGCCGTCATTTCACGCGCTTACGGCGTCGATCCCGACCAGGTTTCCGGTCCGCGCTGGCTCAACGACGATCGGTACGATATCTCCGCCACGCTACCCGCCGACACGAAACCGGCCGATGTTCCGGCCATGCTGCAGCGCCTGCTGGCCGACCACTTTTCGCTCGCGATCCACGAGCAAACCAAGCCTCGGAGTTTTTGCGCACTCACCGCGAGTAAAGCCCCGCTGAAGATGAAGGCGGTGGAGCAGGGCAAGGTAGCCACCATCGATCTGATGAGCGATCACCTGCAGCTCAGCAGCTATTCCATGGCCGATTTTGCGAAATTTCTGGCGACTTCGTCTGGCCGACCGGTGGTTGATGAGACCGGACTCGAAGGGCGCTACGACATCACCCTGTATTCCTCGATGGCAGAAATCCAGTCGGTTTTGGTTGTGCGCGCGGTACAACAACTCGGACTCAAGCTGGAGACTCATACGGCGCCAGCGAAATACATCATCGTCGATAAGGTGGATAAGATTCCCAGCGGGGTGTAGCCTGGTTCCGACAGAGAATTAGCGACGCTGATGATCAGACACCTGGCTCTCATTACGCTCGCCGCCACTGCGCTGAACGCGCAGACGTTCGAATCGGCCACCATCACCCACTACTTTCCGCAGGATGACGACACATCCGCGGCGCGCGAACCGGGCCACATGGTCTACAGCAACATCTCACTCAAGCTGTTGCTCGCTGCCGCATACAACGTGCGCGCCGATCAGGTCAATGGCCCGGGGTGGATCGATAGCGAACGGTACGATATCTCGGTCAAACCGCCTGCCGGGGCCACCAAAGACGAAGTGCCTGCTATGTTGCAGCACCTGCTTGCGGATCGTTTCCACGTGGTCACACGCATCGAAATGCGCGATCGCGTCAGCTACGCACTCACCGTCGGCAAGCAAGGACTTCAACTCCCGCGCGCCAAAGCCATCACGGGCGTCAATATCTCAGTCTCGCCGGATCACGTCGACGTCACTGGCGCATCCGTCCCCGCGTTCGCTGGCCTGTTAGCCGGTTGGATTGGTCGCCCGGTCACCGACCAGACATCGATCCAGGGCAGTTACGATTTCCGGCTGAACGTCACGATGGCGGAGCTGAAATCTGGCGCTCCGGCGGTCTTCACGGCAATTCAAGGCCTCGGACTCACGCTCGAAGCACGCACGACGCCTACGCAGTATGTAGTCGTAGAAACCGCAGCACCACCCGCACTCAATTAGGTCAATTAATTCACGGCGATCGTCTGCATCGTGTGCTTTCTCACGTACCAGCAGGGCCTTGCGCCGAAATGCGGAAACAGCGCATTCACGCACTGTTCCTGGATGGAAGGTATCGGTTCATAGCTGAACTTATTGAACTTCTCGTTGATGTAGTAGAACCGGTTGATGGTATATGTCGAGTATTTCTCACGCGCGGGAATTCCGAAGCGCGCCGATAAATCGTCCACCGCGTAAGCCACCGCCGTCACGCACAGCAGTGCCACAAGCAAAATCGCGATCTTCTTTTTCATGATTCCAGCACCAGGCGCAGAAACGCTTCGGCCGCATAACTTACGGCGCGCCGCGAAGGCTGCACAAGGTAAATCTTCCTCTCCACGTCAATCTCCGGCACCCGCACTGAAACCAGCCGCTTCTCCGCAATTTCCTGTTCCACGCACATCCTGGGCAGAAACGCGACACCAAGGTTCCGCTCCACCATCCAGCGAATCGTCTCCACGGTCGGCATTTCCACGTCCATGTTCAGCCGCACGCCGCGCTCGTGAAAACTGCGCAGCACAATCTCGCGATATGGCGAGAGGACATTGTGCGCAATAAAAGTTTCTTCGCCCAGTTCGGTAATCGGCACGTCCCTGCGTCCCGCCAGCCTGTGTTTCGGCGACACCACGAACACCAGCGCGTCGGTGTAAATGACGGTCGCCTGCAGACGTTCGTCGCGAGGTTCGTAGCTGATGACACCCAGCTCCAGGTTTCCATCCACGATCTCACCGGGAATCCGGCTCGAAAATCCACGCCGTACCTGCACCTTCACCTTCGGGTACAGCTGGCGATAGTGCTCGATGTGCTTCAGCAAATACAAACCGGTGGACTCGTTGGCGCCGATCGCCAGGCAACCGGCCGAATGATCCCGCAATTCCGCGATCGCGTTACCCAGTTCCGCTTCCAGATTCTGGAAACGGCGCGCGTATTCGAGCACCGTTTTCCCCGCATCGGTGAGAACCACGTCGCGGGCCGATCGGTCAAACAGCTTTTCACCCAACTCCGATTCCAGACGCTGCAGGGCGAGCGAAACAGCGGGCTGCGTCCGTCCCAGTTTCTCCGCAGCGCGCGAGAAACTGCGCTCGTTCGCCACCGTCATGAATACGCGGAGCGGAGTGAGTTCCATCTCTATCCAGAGTACCGTTTGCCCTGTAACAGCGTTAGAATTGAATAGAAACCATGCGAATCGAAATGAATGCGCCCCAACGCGCGCTGGCGCTGCTGGTCGCGGGCATAATCGCCGCTGCCTCCGCTGCCACCGGCGACGTTGTGGAAGGTAACCCCACCAGTACCGTCAAGGTCACCATCTACGAAGACCTGCAGTGCAACTACTGCCAGAGCCTGCGCACGATGCTCGATGAAAAGCTGCTGCCGAAATACGGAAAAACAGTGGCGTTTATTCATCACGACCTTCCGCTGAGCCGCCACGTCTGGGCGCGCCAGGCTGCCATGGTGGGCCGCTGGATTTACGAGCAGAGCCCGCGCAAGAGCTTCGTATATCGCCGGGAACTGCTCGATGAACAGGAGCACATCACGCCGGCGAATCTAAAAGCCTGGCTTCGCGAATTCGCCCGCCGCAACGATCTCAGCGATCAGGGCATCATTGACGCCATGTCCGATCCGCGCATGGCCACGCTGGTGGATCAGGACATTCAGCTCGCCACTGCCCGGGGCATCACCAAGATCCCGGCTGTCTACGTGGCGGGCAAGTCGTTCATCGAAACCATCATCTACGACGATTTGGCGAAAACACTGGACGACACGCTGGCCCGCTAGCGACCTGTGGCAGAAGTCTAAGAGCACCGCTTACTGGCGTGCGCGGCGCAGTAAATTCAACGCCTTTCAGAGCGGAGACGGTCAAGCAGCGGTTATTACCACGGGCGCGATAGAATTCGGGACTGATGACACGCCGAATTCTACTCATAGCATTGCTTTGCCTGCCTGCCCTCATTGCACAAATAAATCCGGTCCAGGAACTGATCGAAGCAGCACGCGCCGATTCGCCGAAACTCGGGGAACTGCTGACCCGGAAGGATTCGTTCGGGTATCGTATTCCGGAAATGGCCGGACGAGATGGCGTTGCCGTCTGGGGGCAGGAGTTCCTGTTTGCGGTGGAGAGCGCGGCGGACGCCACTGTTGTGATCGACGGCGAACCTGCCGTTGCGATGAAGCGCGTCGCGGGTACGAACTACTGGTATCTGCTCAGAATGCTGCGGCTCGGCACGACGCATCAATATCACTATTTCGCGAATGGCCGCGAGATCGGAGGCTATCAGGTGGCTGGCTATAACCCCGATTCCTATCCGCAGCCCGGCGTGCCGCACGGCAAGCTGAGCGATCGCAAAACGCTGGTCAGCAAAGTGTATCCCGGCATGTCTTCGAACTATTGGGTCTATGTGAACGCAGGTGCAGACCTTATGAACGGCGCACCGCTGATGGTATGGCAGGATGGCGAGACAATCGTGGGCAATCAGGACTGGATGCGACTGCGGCTGCAGAATGTCTCCGATAATCTGGTGGCGCAGAAGAAGATCCCGCCGATGATTCACGTGCTGATCCAGCCGGGCACAGGGGGCCAGGAGGCGCAGGCTATGCGCAGCATCGAGTACGATTCCGTTTCCGACCGCTACGGCAAATATCTGCTCGACGAAGTGCTGGCGGATGTGGAAAAGACTTACAAGATTCGCAAGGATGCTTATTCGCGGGCCATCGCGGGAGCGTCGTCGGGTGCGATCTGCGCCATGAACGTGGCATGGTATTACCCGGATCAGTTCAGCCGCGTGCTGTCGCACATCGGCAGCTACACGGCGCTGCAATGGCATCCGGAGAGAAATGAGGACGGCGGTTACATTGTGGCGCTCAAGGTGCGGCGCGATACGAAGAAGAATCTGCGGGTGTGGATGTCGGACGGTTCGGACGATCAGGAGGCCGGCAGCGGCAGTTGGCCTCTGAATAACATCCAACTTGCTAACAGTCTGAAACTGAAGGGCTATGATTTTCATTTCCGGTTCGGAGTGAGTCTGCACTCCATCGCGCAGGGTGCGCTGGATCTGCCGGAATCGCTCACGTGGCTTTGGCGCGACTACGATCCCGCGAAGACGCAGCAGACCTATCAGACGGAAGAAACCGAGCGCGCGAAACCCATGTTCCGGGTGAGTATTACGAATCGGGATGCCTGGTAGCGGCGTCGCCAGCGCAGTCAGTGCGGGAGTGCACGCCCGATGGTATCGATTGCTTTGCCGAGATCGGCCGGAGCGTAGATCATCATGGTCTTGCCGTTCAGTCGCTGAACCATCTGGGCAATGCCGTCCGGCCCTTCCGTGGGTACGCGCGTGATGGGCATCTGAACATCCATTCTTCCGGCAATTACCTCGCTGCGGGGCGACGGCGGCAGCCACCCTAACCCTGTGGAAGCCGGAGTGTAAGGACGGTATTCGAGATAGAGAAAGTGAGGCGGGTTTCGCGGTGTAGCGACATGTGCGGAGCGTGGAGGTTTTTCATCCCACCCCCACGGAAGGCCCAGAAACACTACCGCATCAGGAGGGTGCGTGGCGTGAATCTCTTTGTTTTCCAGTCCCGCAAGCAAGGCCCACCCACCGGTTGGATTTCGGATGGAGTCGTAGCCGACGGCCCATCGTTCCATTCCATCGGCAGCGTGCGCGATGCGGTCAATTTGGTCCACGGTGAAATTATCCTGGCGAAATAGTTCGCGCTGCCGATCCGCATCGAACACCACGAGGCGCACCGACGTTCCGGGCAAGCGTTCCAGCAGGGATGCGAGCATGCTGAGCAGGGTTCCCCACTCGGCAACGGACGAGACATGACGACTCGGATGAGCCATCTGGCCTGGCTGCACGTTGACGGGAAGCGCCGCATTCAAAAGTACCGTTACGTGGCGCGGATTCAGCGCGGAAGCAGCGGCAATGGGCGTGGTACGCCATGTGAGATCGCCGACTGTATCGGGCGGCATGGTGACCCTGGCAGATTTCTCGCTTCCCGAGAGCCGCGCATCAAGGGTCCACTCTTGCCGACAGATCTGTCCAAGATCGTCGAGCAGGCTCCACTTGACGTCGTAGCGACCTTCACCCAGGAAGAAAATACCGCCCAACTCCGCCAGGTAGCCCGATTGAAGGTTGGCGGGAAGGTCCACAGAGTCCGCGAAAATGACCGGCGGGCGATTGGCGCCCTGAGCCGTCACCCGGAAGACAACATCCCAATGGTGCCCTGTACCGGTGTAAAGATCCAACGGGACCCGCAACAGGTAACCTGTCTGAAAGCGCAGGCCAAAGTTAAGCGCGGGTTTGAAGGACTCTACGGTGCAGGGCAGTGGCGCGTGCTCCTGATTCGGATCGAGCTCCCTGACGGCCGCTGGCAATCGATCAACTGTCGTGACATGCTGTGCGAGTGCCACGCTCGTGTAAAACAGCATTGCCGCACCGTACCGCATATCTTCATTATCGGGGGAATCATAGCGAGCGGCGTGGCACAATATAGGGTATGAGTCCAATGCTGCCAGACGGCCCCGCCGACCTCTTTTCGCGAATCGATAACGAGAGCATGGATCAGGCGTTGCTCCAATCGGGCGTGTTCACCACGACGCTCGACAGCGTCATTAACTGGGGACGCAAGAATTCCATCTGGCCCATGGCGTTCGGGCTTGCGTGCTGCGCTATCGAAATGATGTCGATGAGCGCTTCCCGCTTCGATATTTCGCGTTTCGGCGCGGAAGTTTTCCGTGGTTCGCCGCGCCAGAGCGATCTGATGATCATCGCCGGTCGCGTCTCTAACAAGATGGCACCCGTGATCCGGCATCTCTACCAGCAGATGCCCGAACCGAAGTGGGTGATCTCCATGGGAGCCTGCGCGACATCGACCGGCGTGTTCAATAACTATGCGCTGATTCCCGTGAATCAGGTGATTCCGGTAGACGTGTTTGTGCCGGGTTGCCCGCCGCGCCCCGAACAACTGATCCACGCGATCATGATGCTGCAGAACAAGATCGGTGGTTCGTCGGGCGCGCTGAAACAGGCCTTGAACATCGCGTAAGTTACGCGCAGTTCGCGCCGCTTACTTTCCTGCTACCTGATCCTGAAATACGATCGTGGACTTCACGTCGGCTTTTTGAAAGCCGGAGTTGGTCAGTCCCAGTGAAATCGTGCGTGCGTAGAGGAACAGCGCGCGCAGTTTTAGTTCCCCGCTATAATTCACCGGAAACCAGAGGTTGTCGTCGAACTTTTCGTAAGTCACCTTGAAACCGAGTTGCTGGATGTTGGTGCCCAGAAGTGTCTTCACCAGCAGGGGAACGCCCTTGGCCAGATGCGTTGTGATCAGGACCGGAGTCAGGTCGGCTTTATCGACCAGTACTTCACCAGCCCAAGGGGTCACGTCGCTGTCGCCAGACAGCTGTAGCTGGTCCGGCTTAGGCTCGAAGGTGATTCGATAGACTTCATGGTCGTGCCACGTTTCCCTGCCCTCCAGTTTAAAGCGGTAAACTTTCTGCTTTTCAGTGGTTAGAGGAAACAGATCCTGATTGACGCCGTCGCGCGATTTCGTGTCGTTGCCGAAATCGTCGGCGAGGCTCTTCGCGATGTCGGCATCGACGTCAAGATCCTTATAGTGCTCCCCGGGGTCGTTGATGGCAACTTCCTTGCCGCCAACGGCGTACTTGCCGCTGAAATGGACCATTTCCCGCTCCACACCGTTAGGTTTCGGGGTCACGGTATACTCGCGGTCTTCCTCGCGCGCCAGTTTGCCGCCTGTACGCTGCAACCGCACCAGGACGTCCTGGCGATAAACAAAGCCGGCGCGGGCAGTTTCAGAGCGGGTCTGGCTTACGGCAACTTTAGCCATAATCTCCTCAGCCGTTTGCGCGGAGCAAAGCGCCGGGAGCAGCAGTAAAACGGGGATCGGGAGTCTCACACCACTGAATACGGATGGGAAATGCGAAAGGTGGCAAAAATAATCGTCGCGGAATTACTCAGCGCGGCTTGGGGCCGCAGCGGTCAGGGGCATTTTGGCGGGCAGTTCTTTACGCACGGCATCCAGCACGCCGTTGACGAACTGGACCGACTCTTCTCCGGCAAAACGGCGGGCCAGTTCGAGCGCCTCGTCGATGACGATGGCGGCTGGGGTATCCGTGCGCATCAGTTCATAGACAGCAATGCGGATCACGTTGCGATCCACGGCCGGCATGCGTTCGAGACGCCAGTTCGCGGCATGACGCGTAATGAGATCGTCAATCGCGGCGAGATCTTCCACCACTCCACGCAATAGTTTTCCGGCAAACTCATCCGGGTTCGGCTTCGCGGTGGAATCTTCCGACTGCAACAAGGAGCCGTAATAGCCTCGTTCGATTTCGTCCAGCAGCGTCCGGCGGAAATCCCACTCGAACAACATTTGCAGGGCATGCTCGCGCGCCTTGTGCCTGGCCACTAGCTTCCCCACAATTCGCGCGGTTTTAGTCTTTTCAGCAGCAACGCCATCTCGATAGCAGTCATCGCGGCATCGTAACCTTTATTGCCGTGCTTGCCGCCCGCGCGATCCTTAGCCTGCTCAACGGTATTCGTCGTGAGAATGCCGAACGCCATCGGCACACCCGTAACGGCGGTGGCATCGGCGATACCGCGAGCGGCTTCTCCGGCAACGTAATCGAAGTGTGGCGTGTCGCCGCGAATCACGGCGCCGAGGCAAATAATTGCATCGTAGTGACCACTTGAGGCAAGCGCGTGGACGGTTACGGGAAACTCCCATGCACCGGGAATTCCGATCACATCTTCCTGTTCAATCGTGGCGCCCGCCTGGGCAATCGCTTTTAGTGCACCCTCGCGCAGCTTATCGGTGACAAAGCTATTGAAGCGGCTCACCACGACCGCGAGGCGCAGTCCGGCGGCGTTCAGATTGGCGGGCGTGTTGTAACTGTCAGTACTCATGAGTCGTTTCTGAGCCGTCAGCGGGCAGAAACGCGGCGATTCGCGCGCTCGCTGCCTGCAATGATTCGCCAATATTCGCAGGGGTTCCGCGCGTATGGGATAATTACAGCTTCAGCCCTATCTTACCGCATGGTCTCCGAATTCATCCGCAATTTCTCTATTATCGCCCATATCGACCACGGTAAAAGTACCCTCGCCGACCGCCTGCTTGAAACCACCGGCGCACTCACCAAGCGCGAAATGATGGAGCAGGTGCTCGATTCCATGGATCTGGAACGCGAGCGCGGCATTACCATCAAGGCGCACGCGGTGCGACTCGATTACCAGGCCGACGATGGCAACATGTACCAGCTGAATCTGATCGATACGCCTGGGCACGTCGATTTTTCGTACGAGGTTTCGCGCAGCCTGCAGGCTTGTGAAGGCGCTCTGCTGATTGTGGACGCGTCGCAGGGCGTGGAAGCGCAGACGCTGGCCAATACCTATTTGGCGCTTAAGCACAATCTTGAAATTATTCCGGTTATCAACAAGATCGATCTCCCGGCTGCAGAACCGGAGCGGGTTCGTGAACAGATTGAAGAAGTTATCGGAATTGACGCGACGGACGCTATTCTTTGCAGTGCCAAACAAGGCGTCGGTATCCACGAGATTCTGGAAGCGATCGTCAAGCGCGTTCCGCCGCCAACGGGCAATCCCGATGCGCCTTTGCGAGCGCTGATATTCGATTCGTGGTTCGATCCGTATCGAGGCGTTATCGTGCTGGTTCGCGTAATCGACGGCAAGCTGAAGCTCAACCAGCGGATCAAGCTGTGGGCGAATGGCCAGCAGTTCGACGTGGAAGGGCTCGGGTATCAATCGCCTAAGGCGATTCCTTCGCAGGAACTTGTGGCTGGCGAGGTCGGCTACATTTACGCCAACGTCAAGAATGTGGCCGACGCGAAAATCGGCGACACCATCACAGACGCGAACAATCCGGCTGCGGAGCCGCTGCCAGGCTTTGAAGAAATCAAGCCGATGGTCTTCGCCGGGTTGTATCCCTGCGAATCGCATGAACATGGTCTGCTACGCGATGCGCTGGAAAAACTGCAGCTCAACGACAGCGCGATGAGCTTTGAACCGGAAAATTCTGTAGCGCTTGGCTTCGGCTTCCGTTGCGGTTTTCTGGGACTGCTGCATCTGGAAATTGTGCAGGAGCGGCTGGAGCGCGAATTCAATATCGATCTGATCACCACCGCGCCCGGCGTCCGCTATCGCATCACGACGACTAAAGGCGAAGTGCTGGAAGTGGATAACCCAACGCGCTTCCCTCAGCCGACGGAAATCGAGAAGATCGAAGAGCCGATCATTGAAGCCGCAGTCATCACGCGGGAAGAATATCTGGGCGGTATTCTGGCGCTGCTCGAAGACAAGCGGGGTGTACAGAAGAAGTTTGAGTACATCGGGTCGGGCCGCGTGATGCTGACTTATGAGCTGCCGCTCAACGAAGTCGTGATGGATTTCTACGACAAGCTGAAGAGCGTTTCGCGCGGTTATGCATCGCTCGACTATCATCTGGCGGGACATCGTGTTTCGCCAATGGTGCGGCTCGACGTGTTGATTGCGGGTGAGCCGGTGGATGCGCTATCGATGATCGTCCATAAAGATCACGCTTACGAGCGAGGCAAGACGCTGATTGAGCGAATGCGCAAGCTGATCCCGCGGCAGATGTTCGAAATCGCCTTGCAGGCGGCGATCGGCGCGAAGGTGATTGCGCGTGAGACGATTTCAGCCATGCGCAAGAACGTCATCGCCAAGTGCTACGGCGGCGACATTTCCCGAAAGCGCAAGCTATTGGAAAAGCAGAAGGAAGGCAAAAAGCGGATGAAGCGCGTTGGACGCGTGGATATTCCGCAAGAGGCGTTCCTGGCAGTGCTCAAGGTCGGAGATTCGGGACCGGACGATTAAGCTTTAGGGCTGGATCTCTTGCTTAGCCGAGAGAGCGTCGCTAACTGGCGGAGGTACTGGCGGAGAGGCCGCGCCGGCGTTCCCCATACTGGTTCGCCTGCATGCACGATCTTGGACGACAGGATGCCGGCACCCGAGCCGATGACTGCTTTCGATTCGATGCGGGCTTTGTCGCCTACACCCACCTGGCCACCAATCACCGCGTAATCGCCAACCGTCACACCGCCGGCAAGTCCAGTCTGGGCCACGATCAGAACGTGTTTCCCGATGCGGCAGTTGTGACCGATGTGGACCATGTTGTCGAGCTTCGTGCCATCGCCGACGACTGTTGTACCGAGCGTGGCGCGATCAATGCAGGAGTTGGCGCCTATCTCGACATCCTCGCCAATTTCAACGCGACCGACTTGCGGCACTTTGCGGAATGACGCGCCGGAGAGTTCGAAGCCGAAGCCATCGGCACCGATCACAACGCCGGAATGAATAATCGCGCGAGCCCCGACGGAGACGCCACCGTAGATGGAGACGCGGGCGTGAATGAGAGAATCGTCACCTATGCGTGATTCGTTTCCAATGGCGGTGGACGCGCCGATGCGGACGCGGGCGCCAATTGATGCTCCGTTGCCGATGGCGACGAAGGGGCCGATTTCCGCAGTCGAATGGACTGTTGCGGATGGATGAATCACCGCTGTGGGATGGATTCCGGCATGGATCGGCGCGACCGGATAAAGCAGGGCCAGGGCCTGCGCAAAATGGGCTCGAGGCTGGGCGGATTCGATGATAGTGCGGTCGCTGGCGGCGGGAAAGTCAGTGGAGGCAATGAAGCAGCCGGCATTGGATGCGAGTCCCGCTTCGAAGTATTTGGGGTTGGAAATGAAGGTGAGGTCGTCCGGGCCGGCATCTTCGAGTGCGGCTGCGGCGGTGATCTGGCGATTGCCGTTGCCGCGCAGACGGAGACCGAGTCGGGCGGCCAGTTCAGAAGCAGTGATGGCAGGCATCTGAGTCTATTTTTTCACTAGCAGAGCCGCGACGAGGGGGATCTCAGTTAGGATGCCGCAAATCAGGGGCGGCGGAACCTGGTACCAGGCGGTCAGGGCGATCGATGCCGCGCCCCATAAGACATTGGTGACGATGATGCGGCGCAGCGTTTGGCTGGAGACATCGGCCGCATTGGCCATGATGAGGTTGAGAAAGCCGAGTCCCGTGAACGTCACCGTCATCATGAGAACCAGCGCCATGAAGACATCGAACTTCGAGGGATTCATACCCGCCATTGAGTAATGGAAGGCGCGCATGACGTTCTCCACTGCGATGTCGCCTGGGTCGGTCTTGGGCATCAGAAAACCGATGGTGTGGAGTGTCGCCCCGAGCAACATAAGGGCTCCTGAGATGGACAGCAGGCGGCGCGAAGTCATAGTGAAAAGTCTATCGCGTCCGTGGGCTTATCACTTACGATCGTTTAGCGGGAATGCGTCGCGGCGGATGATGCCTTCACCTTCGCGAATCACGAGAAGATGGTCGATTTCCACGTTCTTGAATTCCTCGACGGCTCCGCCGAGCCAGTGAACGGAGAGATCGACAGCGGTGAAATCGCCCAGCCCGAAGTGCAGGCGCGAATCGTTTACGGAGAAATAACTCGATTGCGCGTTGACCTCCTGCGCCTGCTTCTTGCCTCCGTAACTGGCGACCACTCGTGAACCGATGGCGCTGCGATTCGACTTTGTGCCGATCAGCTTAACCTTGATCCAGTGGCGCGGCTTTTCGCCGCGCTGCAGATCGTTGCGCAGCAGCGAAGGAGGCTCGTTCATGTTCATGATGAGCACGTCCATATCGCCATCGTTATCGAAGTCGCCGAACGCGCAGCCACGGCTGGAGTGCGGGGTAGAAACGCCGGGACCGGAACCGTCGAGAAGTTCTTCGAACTTGCCGTTGCCGAGATTGCGGAAGATGACGCGCGGCGTCTTATCCTGCATGGCTGGCAGCTTCTTTTCAATGCCCGGGTAAGGGCTGCCAGTGACCAGGAAAATATCGGGCCAGCCGTCGTTATCGAGATCGACGATGCCGGCGCCCCAGCCGACATATCTGGTCTCAACTCCAAGGCCCGCGCGAAGTGTGGCCAGCTCGAAATTTCCCTCGCCGTCGTTAACGTAGAGTTCGTTGGTGTCTTCGGCGAAGTGGGTTTTGAAGAGGTCGAGATTACCGTCAAGGTTGAAATCGCCGACGGCCACGCCCATGCCTGCCTGCACCTGACCGTTTTCGGCGAGCGCGATGCCGCGTTCGAGCGCGTCGTCATGAAAAGTACCGTTGTGCCGATTGTGAAAGAAGAAGCTGGGAGTGGAATCGCAGGCGACAAAGATATCGGGCCAGCCATCGTTATCGAGATCGGCGGTGATGGCCGTCATCGCGAAACCGTTGCGGCCTTCGAGAAGACCGAACGCCTCGGTGGCCTCGCGGAAAGTGCCGTCGCCGTTGTTTCGGTACATGTACTGGCGCGGCGTGGTGAGACCGCGTGGTCCGCAGAATACCGGATAGGTTTGGTAGGTGCAGCCACGATTGGCACCGGGGCGGCCGGTTTTCGCAACGTCGAAATCGACGTAGTTGCCGACGAAGAGATCGAGCAAGCCGTCGCGGTTGTAGTCGATCCACGTGCAACCGGAACCCCAGCGGGTGCCTTCGTGGAGCAGACCGGCGGCTTTTGTCACATCGGTGAAAGTGCCGTCACCGTTATTGCGGTAAAGGACGTTTTGGCCGTAATACGTGATGAAGATATCTTCAAAACCGTCGTTATTGTAATCGCCGACGGTGACGCCGGCGGCCCAACCAGATCGCACGAGGCCCGCTTTTTCGGTAACGTCGGTAAACGTGCCGTCGCGATTGTTCTTGTAAAGACGATTGGTGGTGCCGGGCGGTATATCGGCGGCATCGAGACGACTACCGTTCAGGACGAGAATGTCGAGCCAGCCATCGTTATCGTAATCGAAGAAAGCGACGCCGCAGCCCGTAGCTTCGAGGATGTAATCGGCGCGGTCGACAGGGCCGTAGATGACAGGATGGGTGAAGCCGGCTTTCGCCGCAACGTCAGTGAACTGCGCGAGGAACGGGATACCGGATGGTTTGCCGCGAGTCTGAGCTTTGACGCCACGGGAAGCCGAGCCCTGAACCGAACCCATGGCCGGTCCGGTTTCCTGCGAATGCGCGGCAACGCCAAACAGCGCTCCGCCCGCAGCAGTCGTGGTCCGAATAAGGGCTTCGCGCCTGGTGATGAGTTTCATGCCGTCTGGCTTTTGTGCCGTCAAACCAAGGTTATCGTAGTAGGTGATTTGAGAACACCTGTATACTGTCATTGAAATAAAACACAGTGCACCTGGGCTTCGTGTCAGAATCGGTCATAGGAATGAAGACCATCGAACTCGTGTTCTTCGATGCTGGCGGCGGGCATCGCAGCGCGGCCAATGCGCTTTGCGAAGTTTCGCGGCGGGAACAGCGGCCCTGGGACATGCAGATGATGAATCTGCAGGAACTGCTGGACGACACCGACATCTTCCGCAAGATCACAGGCATTCGTTTTCAGGACATCTACAACCTGATGCTGCGGCGTGGCTGGACGCTGGGCTCGAAAGAGATGCTGGGCCCGATGCACGCCATCATCCGTATGTTTCATCCGCAGCAAGTGAAGGGGCTGGAACGTTACTGGAGCTCGAAGAAACCGGACATGGTGGTGTCCGTAGTGCCGAATTTCAACCGGGCTTTGTTTGAAGCTAAGCAGAGCGCGCTGCCCGGCGTTCCGTTCGTCACAATTCTGACCGACATGGCCGATTATCCGCCGCATTTTTGGCTGGAGCGACAGGGGCCGCAATACGTGATTTGCGGGACCGAACGCGCACTCGACCAGGCGCTTGAACTAGGGCACGCACCGGAGCGCGTTTTCCTGGTTTCCGGCATGATTCTGCACCCTCGCTATTACGACATTGCGCCGGTCGACCGGGCGGCAGGGCGCGCTGCGCTGGGCCTCGATCCCAACCTGCCGACGGCGATTATGATGTTTGGCGGTGCGGGGTCGGCGAAGATGGTCGACATTGCCAAGCGTTTGAACGATAGTGGACTGGATCTTCAGGTGATTGCGATCTGCGGCAAGAATGAGACGTTGGAAACGGCGCTGCGCGGACTGCGCGGCAAAGTGGCGATGCATGTGGTGGGCTTCACTAATGAGGTTCCGAAGTACATGCAGCTGGCCGATTTTTTTATCGGAAAACCAGGGCCGGGAAGCATCAGCGAGGCAGTAGCGATGGGACTGCCGGTAATTGTGGAGACGAACGCGTGGACGCTGCCGCAAGAGCGGTTCAACGCGGTTTGGGTCGAAGAAAAAGGCGTCGGAATCGCGCTGCGAAACTTCTCGCGCGGGATTGTGGACGCAACGAGACGCATGCTGGACCCTATTCAACATGCGATGTTCACGGATCAGGTGGCGAAGCTGAAGAACCGGGCGATATTCGAGATTCCTGAGATTCTGAACGGAATACTTAGCCACGGATGCACGCAGATTCACACGGATAAAGACTAGTTGGGGGTTGGCGCGTCGAAATGTTCGACTACGACGACTTCGACTGGGGAGTTCTGGGGATTCAGGCGGAGGCCGAGTTGACGGACGGCATCGAGGAAACGGATGTCGCCGGGTTCGGACGTGTTTTGCATTTTGAATTCCGGCGTGGCTGTGATCAAAATGTCGTAACGTCCGGTGAGTCCCGTCTGGTTGAGGATGGGGCGGTCGGCCTGCAGGGTGGCAACCAACGGGTCCAGGGTGCAGTTGGTGAACCTGTAGCGATAGCTGCGGTCGGTGGGATTGACAGGGCCGATGAGCGAGGCGCAATCGGCGTCGCCAGTGCCGGGTTTCAGAGTGGGGCCGTTCTTATCGACGACGAGGGCGTAGACCGGAATGCTGCGGTTCTCGCGATGAAACGTCAGGTGGAAACGTTCCGCGAGCAGTGACTGCAGCATGAGGCGGACTCCGGCGCGGGTAGGAGT
Organism: uncultured Acidobacteriia bacterium; assembly: GCA_903825445.1. GTDB lineage: Bacteria > Acidobacteriota > Terriglobia > Bryobacterales > Bryobacteraceae > BOG-234. Next base: position 5,938 of record CAIKAS010000042.1, on the reverse strand, counting down.
GGCGGAGCCTGAAACGCGCGCATCAATGGCATAGTACTTGCCGCGCGTGGCATCTGGAATAGAGGATGCAACGACCTGGTAATCTTTCAACCCAAAGGCTTCGGCGATCAGCCAGTCGGCGTCGTAGCCTTCCAGCGAGACTCGGGTGCCAGAGATCGTGAAACCCCTGAGCACGCGAAGGGGGTGGACAACTTCGTGAATGGCGGCAGCTTCGAAAGTGGGGGTCTGGCCGAACATGCCGGGGGCGGCGGAAGCCATGAGCGCCAGAATGGTCGGGATGAGACAACGCATAGCCTTGGAATACCTCTGAGGATATGACGTTTGAAGAACCCGAAGCGTTGACGACTATTGGTGAACGACCAACTCCGACGGCTGCGCTCCCGGTGAGCGAAGTGTTCGAATATCGCGCATCGGCGGCTGGCCAAAGAAACGGCTGTATTCGCGGTTGAACTGGCTGGCGCTCTCGTAGCCCACTTCGAAGGCCGCGCTGGCGGCGTCCAAACCCTCGACGAGCATGCGCCCCCGCGCTGCCTGCAACCGAAGCTGTTTCTGATACTGCACCGGGCTCATGGAGGTCAGTGCCCGGAAGTGATGGTGCAGCGTGGATACGCCCATGCCTGCAATTTCCGCAAGATCCTCAACCCGCAGCGGTTTGGAGTAATTCGTCTTGATCCACGCAATCGCTTTGGCCGTGCGGTTACTTTGGTCTCCCAGCGTCGCAATCGCACGGAGGCGCGCGCCCTCGGGACTTCGCAGAATGCGGTAAATGATCTCGCGCTGAATCAGGCCGCTCAGAAACGGAATGTCCTGCGGAGTACTCAACAAATCCACGAGCCGGCACCACGCGTTCAGGAATTCCACAGTCACTTCACCCGTGGCCATGGCAGGACTGTCAGAAGGCGCCTCGGCTGGTTGAATCTCTTCCCTGCTCAGCAACTCCCGAATCATACGCATCTCAAGTTTGAGCGATATTGCGAGGCAGGGCACTTCTTCACTGGCTTCGACGATCTGGCTGACAATCGGCAAATCAGCCGATGTCAACAAGTATCGCGATTCGCCGTAGATGAAGGTGGTACGCCCGAGTTCAACGCGCTTTCGCCCTTGTGCGATCACGGTGACACTGGGTTCATAGGTCATGGAGCAGGGCGCGGTGGGGGCAGGCCGACGGTGGAGTGTCAGGCCCGGAATATCGGTTGCCCGGTTCTCTGCAGTCCCAATCGCGAAGGCAATATTTCGAGCCAGTTGGGCGCGCCCGTCGCTTGTTTTATCCAGAGACGGAACTGATGTTGTCGTTGAGGTTTTCATCGGCGTCGCTGTCACTCTTTCTTCTTTTTCAGCATAGCCTCACTACCGTGCATTGTGAACTGTTTTGACATTCTCCAAGAGGAACAGACAATAAATCGGAAGGATCAGGATATTGCCTTGGGAGATTTCGCACTTAAACTCTAAATTGGGAGAGGTGTGGAAGGAGAATAGAGATTATGGCTACGATTACGGTAAACGGGAACAAGCGGGAGATTCAGTCATCACCTGACACGCCGCTCCTATATGCACTGCGTAATGAACTGGAACTTTCGAGTCCCCAGTTTGGCTGCGGCCTGGCGCAGTGCGGGGCCTGTTCCGTGCTCCTTGACGGAAAGGAAATCCGCTCCTGCATCACTCCTGTCTCGTCGGCCGCTGGCAAGGAAGTGACAACTCTGGAGGGGTTACCGGCAAGGTGGGCGAAACAAAAGAATCTGTCCGCCGCGCAGGCCGAGAAGACCCTGCATCCGGTGCAGGAAGCGTGGATCGAAGAGCAAACGCCTCTATGCGGATTCTGTCAAAGCGGAATGATGATCAAAGCAACCGAGTTGCTGGAAAAGACTCCGGATCCCTCCGTGGCTGAAATAAAAGCCGCTTTCACAACCTCTGGCGCCTCAGCGCATCTATGCCGGTGCGGAAGCTATTTCGCGATCGTCGAGGCCGTTCAGTTCGCTTCGCGTCTGATGGCAAAGGGAGGTACGAAATGAAGCATCCCACCATGCAAAACATCAATGTCTACGGAGCCGAATTGAGCCGCCGCGGCTTTCTTAAGACGGGCGGCGCGTTGATTGTCGGTTTCGGTTTATTGAAAGCCGATGCGGCCGACGGCGCTACTCCCAACAACACTCTGGACGCTTCGCTGCCGCAATCCTGGCTGGAGATCCACGGGGATAACACGGTCCTGATCCGCACGGGAAAATGCGATTTTGGTCAAAGTTCCGTTTACACTTCGTACCGGCAGATTATTGCCGACGAGCTCGACGTTCCGTTTGAAGCGATTACCACCGTCGTAATTGGCGATACTGACCGAACGCCCGATGGCGGCGGCACCTTCGACCTGCTTGGCAGAGGCGTCATCAACCTCCGAAAAGCCGCGGCGTACACGCGGCAAGCGATTCTGGAACTGGCAGCGCAACGGCTCGGAGTCGCGAAAGACCAGCTTTCGGTCAATGCCGGTGTGATTTCCGGCGGCGACAAGCGCGTTACATACGGCGAACTGTTCAAAGATCAGAACCTGAAGCTCACGATTCCTCTTACCGGCGATCTGACGAGCATGTTTGGTCTGGTGGTGGGCGGCAATCCGCCGATGAAAGCGGCCAGCAGTTACACGGTAGTGGGTAAGTCTTTCAGGAACAGCATCATTCCGGCCAAGGTGACGGCGAAGGAGACCTGGGTCACGGACGTGAGATTGCCAGGCATGCTGCACGCACGCATGGTGCATCCCGCCACGCTGGGCTCACACCTGGTCTCAGTTGGAGAAGTTGATAAGAAGGCTTATCCAAATGCACGGGTTGTCGTGAAAGGCAACCTGGTGGGCGTTGTGTCGCCAAATGAGTGGGAAGCCATACAGGCCGCCAGACAGGTGGCGGCAGCCACAAAGTGGTCGGACTGGAAAGGGCTGCCGGGTAACGCGAATTTGTTTTCATATTTCCGTCAGGATGCGGATTGGAAGTCGGCGACCGTGAATCGAAGCCCGAAGAGTGCGGGCGATGTAACTTCAGCGCTGGCGGCGGCACCGAAGAAACACTCAGCGACTTATGAAATGCCATACATGAAACACGCGCCTATCGGCCCAACGATGGCCACGGCGGATTTCAAGTCCGACGGAACGGTCACGGTCCATACGCACAATCAGAATCCCCAGGCGCTGCGCGGTCAGATCGCGCTGATGTTGGGAATTCCGGCAGAAAAAGTAGTCGTCAGACAGTATTCGGGAGCGGGACACTACGGTCGCTCCAACGGAGGGAACGCCGGCGCGGAAGACGAGGCCGTAATCCTCTCGAAAGAATTAGGGCGTCCGGTGCGAGTGCAGTGGATGCGTCCAGATGACTTCCAGTGGTCCACACAATCCTCAGCTGGCTATTCCGATGTGAAGATCGGCTTGAATTCGAACGGCAGGATCAGCGCGTATGAAGTGGATCACTACATGCCAGCTATGCAGGACGACCGTCCGATTGGCGCGGTGCTTGCCGGCCTGCCGACGATGGCCGCGCCCAACAATGACGGCGCACGCCTGAACTCTACAGTGAACGGAAACTCGGACGCATGGGTTTACGATGGCGTTTTGAATCTGGAAGAACGCGCACATGGCACCTGGCAAGTTGGGCAGCGGGAGTCGCCTATCGCGGTGGGCCTGCGCGATCACAGCATGAGGACGCCGGGGCAATACCAACAGAATTTCCCGCGCGAGGTTGCGATCAGCGAAGCGGCGGCGCTGGCAGGGGCTGATCCTATTCAGTTCCGCCTCGACCATGCGAAGGAAGAACGCGTGAAAAACGTTCTGCAGCGGTTGCGGGAAGAGTCCGGCTGGGAGTCGAGGCCGGCACCGCATGCAAAGGCGTCATCGACAGGCGCGGCAGCGGTCCGCGGGCAGGGCGTATCGGTCATGTTCCGCAGCGGCAGTTACTGGGCCTGCGCGTGTCAGATTGCGGTTACGCCCGCAACCGGCGCAATTACCGTGGAGAAGATCACGATGGTGGTGGACCCGGGCATTGTGGTGAATCCGCTGCAGTTGAAGCGGCAGGTAGAAGGCGGAACCATAATGGGAATCAGCCAGGCACTTTATGAAGAAGTGACCTTCGATCAGAGTGGCATCACAACTAAAGACTGGCTGACTTATCCGATTTTGAAGATGGCAGAGATCCCGGAAGTCAAGGTCGTGATGCTGCACCGGCCGGAAGTGGGCACATATGGGCAAGGCTCGGAGGCTGCGAATGCACTTGCCGCGCCGGCAATTGCGGGTGCATTCTTCGATGCGACCGGGAAGGCTGCGCGGAAGTTGCCGTTGCGGCCTGCCTACGTGAAGGATTTGCTGAAGGCGTGAGGTGATTTAAATGACTGTCTCCACTGGAAAACATGCTCTCCTGCGACCAAGCCCCCTGGCGCTTATCTTCTGCGGCGTCGTGACCTTGTGCGCTGCGGCGGACACCACCGGGCATGACTGGCCCCAGTTTGGGTGGGATGTGGCGAGTTCAAGCGCCTCTCCCGATCCCACCGGCATTACTGCCGCGAATGTCGGTTCCATGGTTCGGCATCAAGTCACGCTGAACGGTACAGTGGATGCCTCCGCCATCTATCTTCACGACGTCACCGTCAAGGGCTCAAAGCATAATGTGTTCTTTCTGACGACGCTCTACGGAAGAACAATTGCCGTCGACGCGGATAAGGCCGCCGTCCTCTGGGAGTACACTCCCTCCCAATACGCAACGTGGGATGGAAGCCGGCAAATCACCAACAGCACTCCGGTCGCCGACCCGGACCGTCTGAACATCTACGTGGGGGCGCCTGACGGAGCGGTACGCAAGCTCGCCATCTCCGATGGGCACGAAGTCTGGTCGACACCCATCACGCTGTTACCCGCGCGCGAAAAGATCGCCTCCCCGCTGAAAGTGTTTCGCGGCCACGTCGTCGCCGTTACTGCCGGATACATTGGCGATCGTCCGCCTTACCAGGGGCATGTGGCCATCCTCGATGCAAAAGACGGCAAGCTGCTGCATGTTTGGAATTCGCTCTGCAGCGACCGCGCAGTCTTGATCCAGCCCGATTCCTGTGCGGCAACTCAATCGGCAATTTGGGGACGTGCCGGTGCCGTGATCGATCCCGCGACGGGAAACATTTTTGTGGCGACTGGCAATGGCCCATGGGACGGCAAGACAAGTTGGGCAGATGCTCTGATCGAACTGGACCCGGATGCCACGAAGATGCTCGGCAACTACACTCCGTCCAACAACGCGGACCTGAGAGCGCGCGACCTGGACATGGGCTCAGCTTCGCCCGCGCTGCTCGGAGATGGCTATTTGGCGCAAGGCGGCAAGGACAGGCTGATTCGGGTGGTCAATATCAAGTCCATTGCGGGCGCCGATCCACATGAAAATGACGATCCGCCCAGTGTGTCCACACCCTCAGGCGGCATGTTGCTTCCGGCGACCGCGGTGTGGCATCACAACGCGGACACGTGGCTGTTCTCCGCCGATGGCGGGGGCACGGCCGCCTGGACGTTCAAAGACGGCAAGCTCACACCGGCGTGGAAAAACAGCAATGGCGGCACGAGTCCTGTGGTGGCTGGCGGCCTGTTGTACGTGTACGACGCAAGGGGTGGATTGCGTGTATACGACGCGGAGAAGGGGCAACTAATCGCCACTCTGGAATGCGGAGGCGGGCATTGGAACAGCCCGATCGTGGTTGACGGAAAAATTGCGCTGCCTGAAGGTGGTTCGCGGGGACAAGTTCCGGCGACCAACGTGCTTGACATCTGGACCTTGCCCGCCAAGTAAGAGGAATAGGCAATAGATCGGCAGTATCCGGATACCGCCTCGACGTTGTTTACCGCTAACCTGTAAATGAAAACAATGCAAAAACGCAAACTGGGGAACAGCAATCTGGAAGTTTCGGCCATCGGACTAGGCTGCATGGGAAT
>CAIKAS010000041.1 GCA_903825445.1 uncultured Acidobacteriia bacterium | reverse complement strand
ATGACGCGCTCGCGCTCGCGATGCTGCATTCACTCACGGATCGCGGTGAGTGCGAACTCATTGGCGTCACATTGACGAACGCGAACCCCGCTGCCCTCCCCTACATCAGGATGGTGAATCGCTTCTATGGTCGCGCTGCATTGCCGGTAGGCGTGGCGATTAAAGACCTGAAAGGCGGCAATGGTGATGGCTATATGGCCGCCGCGCTGAAAGCCCTCCGGGGACCTGACAATGCGGCACCAGCGCAGCCCGCACCGGAGGTTATGCGCCACCTTCTGGAGAACGCTACTCAGAAGGTTGTCATCGTGCAGACCGGCTTCAGCACGAACCTCGCAGCATTGCTCAACTCATCCGCCGATATCGCGCTGGTGCGGGACAAGGTCTCGCTGGTGATCGCGATGGCAGGTAACTTTGCCGATGGCGCGGCCGAATACAACGTGAAGATTGACGTGGATTCGGCAAAGGCCGTCTTTGAGAAGTGGCCGACGCCCATCGTCTTCAGCGGTTTTGAGATCGGACGTGACCTGCTTTTCCCTGCTTCTTCCATCGAACACGACTTCGCATGGGAAACGCCGCATCCGATCGCCGAATCGTATCGCGCGTATCACAAGATGCCCTATGATCGGCCGACGTGGGACCTGACGGCCGTGCTTGAAGCAGTGCGCCCGGATCGCGGATATTTCGGCCGCTCCGAAAACGGCACGGTTGCGGTGGATGAAAAGGGCGTGACGCGGTTCACTGCAGGCACGGGCAACCGCCAGTTTCTCCGACTGGACCCTGCGCGCCGCGCGGAGATCCTCTCTGTGCTGGAGTTGCTCTCAAGCGAACCGCCGGCTCGCAAATAGGCCTCCGGTGTAAACTCAGCTATTCTGACTCCGCCAACGGAAACTCCAGGTCACGCGACCAGGCACAATGCGCCGTGGCTGTTTGGCGTGCTCGCGCTTCCCTACGGAATCACCGGTGCCGTGACCGCGGGGCTGATGCCATATCTGTTGCGAAAGTACGGGATACCGGTGGACAAGATCGCCGACATCATGGCGATCGCGCTGATCCCCACAATCTGGAGTTTTCTGTGGTCGCCGTTGGCCGATGCAGGACTCCGCAGACGCACATGGATTCTGGCCGCTGCGTTGGGCTCCGCGCTTTCCGCTGCGACGGCAATTCTCGGGATCCACGGTCCTGTTGCCGTCCTGACAGGGCTGTTGTTCCTATCCCAGGCAATGGCGGGGCTGATCAGTTGTTCCTGCGGGGCTTTGCTCACAGCTATGCCGGAAGGTCTGCGGGGCAAGACATCGGGCTGGTACCAGGGGGGCAATCTCGGGGCTGGCACGATTGGCGGCGGCGTTGTGATCTGGCTGGCAGACCGCGCGTCACTACCCGTCGTAGCCGCCACAATCGCTATCGGCGTCACACTGCCCGCGCTCGCGGCATTTCTGATCGACGAACCGGTACCAGTGGCCGCGCCTGTGGGAGAACTGATGCTCGCGCTGTTTCGCGATCTGGGCGAGCTCTTTCGTTCGCGGCGTACCTGGCTCGGTCTGGTCTTCTTCCTGTCTCCTGTAGGTACGGCCGCAATCGGCAACCTCATCTCGGGTGTGGGACAGGACTATAAGGCGCCGGGCAATGAAGTCGCTATCGTGACGGGATTGGCGGGCGGACTACTTTCGGCCCTGGGGTGTTTCATTGGGGGCATCGTGGCCGACAAGATGAATCGAATGGCAGCGTACGCGCTGGCTGGCGTCTTCGCGACGATATTCGGCGCGTGGCTGATGCTGGCGCCGCACACACCCTTCACATACGCGGGCGGTTATCTCGGGTACTCCCTTGCCGCGGGATTTGCGTATGCGGTTTACACGGCACTGGTGCTCGATGTGGTGGGCAAAGGCCGGCGGGCGGCGGCGGTGATGTATTCGACGCTGAACGCTACCGGCAACGCGTCTATCGCCTACATGGTGTGGCTCGATGGAGTGGGATACAAGCACTGGGGTGCGCGCGGAATGATGGGCGTGGACATGCTGGCGAACGGCGGTGGCGCGGTCGTGCTGTTTCTGGTTGCGTTCTACGCCGGACACCACTGGCATCATCGCGGCAACGAAGCTGCGCTGCCGCCCGTCGAGGCCTGATTTCACTTTTGCGGCGTTGTTTCTTTGTGAAGCCTGGTTCCCCAGACCGCACCGCGTTTGATCCATGCGGTCACAACGGAAATGTCTTTCTTTGATAGCGGCGGACCGGGCGGCATTTGCAATTCACCCTCATGACGGAGCGCGGCAATCAGCAAGCTCCTGGCGGGGTTGCCTGGAATGATAGCCGGGCCACGAGTGCCGCCGTGCAGCAAACTCTCGCGATCCACGAACGAAATGTTGGCGTTCTTCAACTCTTCGTTGTGGCAGCCAAGGCAATGCCGTTCGATGATGGGGGCGACGCGTTCGTCGAAGAAACGGGCATCCTGCGTCTGAGCTGCAGCCGGTGCTGCTGCCAGCGCCAGGTAATAAATCAGTCGGAGCACTAGGGCTTCATGCCGACGCCGAACTGATTGCCGACCCGGACTACCTTGCCATTGGAAATTACCACGTCCAGCAGCTTCTCGCTCTGCACGGCGCGGCCGGTTTCATCGGTGAGCGTGGCGACAACTTTCTTTGTGGCGATGTCGATCACTTCGCCGGTGGAGGAATAGACGTTGCGGCCATCGAGACTGGTGCTCAGCCAGCCTACGCAATCGCGCGCTTTGATGTCCGTGACCTGCTTAGGAGGCATTACGGTGTTGTCGAAAACATGGATGGCGCTGTTGTGACAATCGGCGAGCCATAGTTCTTTCTCATCGTGAGTAAGCGCAATTCCGTGGGCCGGGCAGCCGTGACGTTTCACATCGCCCTTCTCGAAACCCTGCACTTCCACGTGGTACAGCAGTTTGCCGGTCTTGAGGTCGCCGATTTCGAAACCGAGCAGATTGTTGGTGTTGACGTAAACCAGCGAATCGGCGCCATTCACCGTGAAAGGACGGATGAAATCCGCAAACGGGCCTACAGTCGAGGTGACCGTGTGGGTCTTCGTATCGGCGACCGAGAGTATGTTCGACTTGAGTCCACCCAGATAGACGTGTCTGCCATCGGCGGAATAAATCGTATTGTGCGAGCCGGATTTCGTCTCAATGGTCGCTATTACCGCGCCGGTTGCGGCATCGACAACATGCCACTGCGGACCTTCGAGCTGAGGAACGTAGAGCAGCTTGCCATCGGGGGAAATGGCCATGCGGTCGCAACCGCCTTCATAGGTCTTATCCCAGATGGTTCTGCCGGAAACAGCATCGACGGCGATCATCCGGTTCAGCGACGTGACGTAGACCCGACCGGTTTGCGCACTGGCGGCGATGCCTTTGACATTTTCCGGCTCCTTGCCTTCAGGCACTTTCCAGGTGGGGATACGTTTGACGAACTTGAAGCCGTGATCGGCGTCGAAGACCAAAATGCCGACGCCGCCGTACTCAACGTAATTGCGCGTGCCGGGGCTGGCGACGTAGAGATAGTGCTGCTCAACAGCGGCAGGCAGATGTTGTGGCGCCATTGACAAACAGAGTGCGATGGCAAGAAGACTGACGGCGGAGTGCAGAAGCTTCATGGCTGGACCTTTAAAAACCAAGGTCATGATACTACGGATGCGGCTGGGGCGCGCTACTGAGCGATTGAAATCGCCAGCCCGTTCTGGCCGGATCGGCCGGCGATGGTCAGGACGACACCGACCTTAGGAGGATATTGAAAAGTGCTGAGATCCGGATTGGTTGCGACGATCTGGGCCAAGGTCGGCACGTACACTCCCATGGGAGTCGACGTCCGGATCTGTCATTCGAAAAAATGAACCCAATTGGGGGGGGTGGGTGTTGATTCCAGGCTGGTTAATTGGTTGCGCCGAAGGTGAAATGTCGTTCTACAAGACGAACCCGATTTGGTCGGGCAACATGACACACTTCGGGCGTGACGTTCACGTCGGTGAATATTCGGATTTCAAGGAACCTTCGGCCGGAGCCCTTGACCACGAAGACACCTGTTGCAACAGTCGACCGTGCGGGCCAACTGGGTATCGTCGTCTGCGTCAGTAGGGACGGCCAGTGCTGCCCAATCGGAAAGTACCACGCAGCGCGGCGGAACCGTGCGGCTGCTGCGGCTACTGGGTGCTGGCGATCACGCTAACTCTTTTTGCATCAGAGTGATGTGAGGGAGCGAAGATTCTCTGCGATCGTTGTGAGCCGTCTTTCGCATCGCATGCTCAACACCCTCCTGCGCCGAAACGCACGGTAAACTGTAGCCCGAGGAAAATTACGGATGCGGAATGACGATCACACCAAGATCATTTACAGCAGGACGCCGGAATCAGCGGCAATGCTGGCAAACGTCAAACGGGCGATGGCTGTCACCGCCAAGCTTAACTGTCTGACCCTCGATGATGCGGACGAAATTCGGGCATTGTTCGGTGAACTTATCGGGAAAAGGGTAGACGAGAGCTTTATCCTGATCCCTCCGTTTTACACTGCCGGCGGCGACGAGATTCGCGTCGGGAAAAATGTTTTTGTAAATCAGAACTGCACTTTCTATGACCTTGGCGGACTCGACATCGCAGACGATGTGATGATTGGCCCAAATGTGAGCATCATCACGGCGAGCCATCCGCTTGAACCGTCGCGGCGACGGAGCGTCACAATTGGAAAGCCTATCCTGATCGAGAAAAACGTGTGGATCGCAGCCGGCGCGACGATTATCGGTGGTGTGACGGTGGGGGAGAATTCGGTCATCGCGGCGGGGTCGGTAGTGACCAAAGACGTTCCGCCGAATACGCTCGTCGGAGGAAATCCGGCGAGAGTGATTCGTTCAATTGGCGACTGAGACGATATACTCGCGATATTGTGAGATACCTTGCCGGTGCGGTTCTGTTGACTGGTTGCTTTCTGGCGGCGCAGAGTACCAAGCCGCACACTACATGGTCGGACTACGGCGGCGGGGCGGATGCCTCGCAATACTCCGGGCTCAATCAGATCAATCGCACGAATGTGGGGCAGTTGAAGATCGCGTGGAGCTATCCGATCGGTGATGGGAATCTCTATCTGTTCAATCCCGTTGTCGTAGATGGCGTGATGTACGTGATGGGTAAGAACAGCTCCATCGTCGCGCTGGATGCGGCGACCGGTAAAGAAATCTGGACGCACCCGAACGCGCGCGGACCCATTACCACACGCGGCCTGAACTATTGGGAGAGTTCCGACCGGAAAGACAGGCGGCTGCTTTATGCCAACGCCAACTATCTTGTGGCGCTCGATGCAAAGACAGGCCAACCGATCACCACGTTCGGAAATGATGGCCGCGTGGATCTGCGCGAAGGCCTCGGTCGCGATCCCGCGCGGCTCAACGTGCAATCGATGACGCCGGGGCGAGTGTTCGAAAACCTGGTGATTCTGGGATCGGCGACGAATCAGGAATACGATTCCGCGCCTGGCGATATTCGCGCTTACGACGTGCGTACGGGCAAGCTGGCATGGACGTTCCACACGATTCCGCATGAAGGCGAGTTCGGCTACGAGACCTGGCCGAACAAGCCCGAGCCGGCATGGAAGACAGTGGGCGGGGCGAACGCGTGGTCGGAGATGACGATCGATTTGGCGCGCGGCATCCTGTTTGTTCCCACGGCTAGCCCGAAGTACAACTTTTATGGCGCGAATCGCCACGGCGCCAATCTGTTTGGCGACTGCTTGCTGGCTCTGGACGTTCGCACCGGCAGACGTTTGTGGCATTTCCAGATGGTGCATCACGATATCTGGGACTACGATAATGCCGCAGCGCCGAAACTGCTTACTGTGCGACACAACGGGCAGATGGTGGACGTGGTGGCGCAGGCAGGCAAGACGGGCTTCCTCTACGTATTCAACCGCGTGACCGGGGAACCGCTGTGGCCGATTGAAGAACGTCCGGTGCCGAAGTCCGACATGCCGGGAGAAGAAGCATGGCCGACACAACCGTTCCCGACCGCGCCACCGCCGTTCGCGCGTCAAGCGTTCACGGTGAAGGACCTGAGCCCATTCATCGACGATCCCGCAGAGGCCGCGCGGTTCCGAAACGACATGCAGGGCGCGCGCAACGAGGGCATCTTCACGCCGCCGGGACTGCGAAACACGGTGGAGATGCCTGGCAATAACGGCGGCGCGAATTTTAGCGGCACGGCGGTAGATCCCGAGCATGGCACGATGTTCATCATCTCCAAGGATTTTCCCGCGATGCTGAAGTTGTCGCTCACGGGTCCAGATACGGGCGACCCGGCAACGATGCGCTACAAGAGCGCATTCGGATTCATGGTCACGAGCAGCGGGCTCTCTGCCATTAAACCGCCGTGGACCACCTTCACGGCTTACGATCTGAACACCGGAACCATCAAGTGGCAGATCCCGCTGGGGCAGGTGCCGGAGCTGGCGGCGAAGGGGAACACCGACACAGGCGCGCATTTTCCAAAGGTTGGTCCGGTGGTCACGGCTGGCGGGTTGATCTTCACCGGCACGCGCGACCGGGATATTCGCGCGCTGGATGTCGATACGGGCAAGGAACTCTGGAAGGCTGAGGTGGATGCCGCTGTGGAAGGAATACCGGCGGCGTATGAATTGAACGGAAGGGAGTATGTGGTTTACTGCGCGGCGGCGCGGGCGACGACGCATACGCATGCCACGCCGGGACATCCGGTGGCAACGGATCCGGTGCCGGGGGCGTATGTGGCGTTTGCGCTGCCGGTGGCGGGAAAGTAGGGCTGGTTTAGTTCAAGCGTGCGCACTTCGTCAACATCTCGATGGTTACCACTTCGAGCGCCCGCTCATGCGTGGCTTCGAGGCGAACCGGGGCGATGATGCCGGCCTCCAGTGTCTTCTTCCACGGCTCGACGCAGACGCACCAGCTGTCGCCAGCCTTAAGTCCGGGGAAACCCCACTCAGGATGCGGCGTGATGAGATCGTTGCCAATGGATTTCTGGTGCTGCAGAAAAGCATCGTTGACGATCACGCAGACAACGTGGCGGCCGAGGTCATCCTGCCGGGAGTTGCACTTGCCATCACGATAGTAGCCGGTCAGCGGACTGGTGCAACAGGTTTGCAGTACGCCGCCCAAAACGTTCTTCACCATATACCCACCAGCGTAGCGGACGAGATTCGGTTATACTGCATTGCATCATGAATCGCCGAGAATTATTGGCCGCATTCGCCGCTTTGCCGGCTGTTGAATCCGTTGTGCGGGCACAATCGGCACCTGCCGCTTCGACGGAAAAGCCCGTGATCCATTTGAAGGCCGGGCTCGTCGCGTACTCGTATCGGACCGAATTGGCCGCGAAGACGATGAGTTACGAAGACGTCATCCACAAGGCTGCCGATTGGGGTCTGGACGGGGTGGATGTGACGGTTTACTGGTTCCCCGACACGTCCGATAAATACCTTGCGGGTTTGCGCCGAACTGCGCAGCGCGCCGGGGTGCAGCTTTACAACACCGGCGTTCGTGTGTCTCTTTCGCAGCCCACGAAAGAGTTGCAGGATGCGCAGGTAGAGAGCATTAAGAAGTGGGTAGACGTGGCCGACAGGCTGGGGGCGAGCCATGTGCGCGTGTTTGGCGGTGCGATCCCTAAGGGCGCGACACAGGACCAGGCCATTGCCTGGGCGGTGGAAGTGTTGAAGCGCGGGGCGGAGTATTCGGGATCGAAAGGCATCACGCTGGGCGTGGAGGACGATGGCGGGTTGACAGCCACGGCCGAGCCGACCATCGCGATCGCAAAACAGACCGAATCGCCGTGGGCGGGCATCAATGCGGATTGCGGAAATCTCCCGAAGAACGGCTACGCGCAGTTCGAGATGCTGCTGCCCTACGCCACAAGCATTCATTTCAAGAGCCAGATGACGGACGAGAATGGCACGCATAATCCGGCGGACTGGCCGCGTTTACTGAATATGATTGCGAAGTCGGGATATCGGGGATTCGTCGGACTGGAGTATGAGAACACGAATGCAGCGACCGAGGTACCGCGCCTGTGCGCCGAACTGCGGACGCTGATTGCGAAGGTGAATGCGGGGTAAAGTTCACCGACCAAACGAACGGATTAGTTCGCGGAGGGCCGATCCACGCGGTCGATGACGACCACGTCCACAGGTGCTTTTCCCGATTCCAACCTCAGCCCGAGTTGTTCCCGCACTGCTGTAAAAATCGTTGGCCCAGAGCTATCTGGCGCCGTCACAGCCTCGGGGCCGCCGTTTGTGGGCGCACTCTGGAACTCAGGCGTCCAATCGAGCGGATTGTCATATCTTCCCGTCAAGCCTGTCTAGTCGAGAACCGTGAGATGAGTCGCGTTCGAGAGGGTGGTCGCCAGCATCTCGATGGGAACGGCAAAGCCCCGAGAATGCCCCCGCCCTTCCTCTTTATGCGGCGGACCGTTTGGAGCAGGCACCTCCTTGAGTTTGGACCCGTTCCTGGCGAAGGTTAACAGGTAAACGGTCTGGTCTCGCGTCTCGTGATGAACCACAAGGCCGAATCGATCCGCCAGCAGCGAACGGAGTCTCTCGCTCACCCGGTCGAAGCGCAGCTTGCGTTGCTCCGCGGACTCATTGGTAAGAGGCACGGCGATCTCGGCGGGGGCTTTGGCAATCACGTCATAACCCTCCGTGTTGATCCAGCCCGGGCCACCCAGGAGCTGGAAGTCCCGCAGGCCATAGGCGAGCGTGATGAGGTTGCGGACAGGCACATTTCTTATGTCGAGACCTTCACCTGCGTCCCTACTCGATGAATTGCCTTTGTCGTTGGGATCCGCGGGCTTGACGGATGCCACTTCAAACCTCAGTGGCGTCGCGGCCGGCAGCATCCAGACTGTTCCCTGCATAAGGATCCACGTGCACGCGGAAAAGAGGGTTGAATGGCGCATGTTCATTCAGACACGGGGCCTTGCGCTTAGGTTAGTCCAGCGGGATTGTAACGTGAGACAATGCCATTCATTGGTGAAAGGAAGGTCAAAATGGTTGATTTTTCCAGAAGGCAGTTTGTTGCGGCGGCGGGGTTTCTGACGGCATTCGGTGTGGAAATGCGCGCCAATCCGCTTGGTATGCCGATCGGATGCCAGACATATCCGGTGCGGACGAACCTGCAGGCGGACTTTCCCGGCACCATTAAGATGCTGACGGATGCCGGCTTTCAGTCGATTGAACTGTGCTCGCCGGTGGGATATCGCGAATTCAACGGTCTGGCCAAATACAGCGGCAAAGAACTGCGCAAGATGCTGAACGACATGGGTGCCACCTGCGTCAGTGCGCATTTCGGCCTGCGTGAACTACGGGACAATCAGGCCGAGCGAATCGCGTGGGCGAGTGATATGGGGATGACGCAGATGGCGGTGGCCAGCCTGAGCGGTCCGCGCAACCCGACCATGGACGACGTAAAAAAGGCGGCCGACGAATACAACAAAATGGGCGAGAAGGCGAGCGCGGCGGGCATCCAGCAGACGCTGCATAACGAGACCTTTGAAACCAGCATGGTGGGCGATAAGCGCGTGTACGACACGCTGTTTGAATTGCTAGACCCGAAACTGGTGAAGTTTCAGTTCCAGATTTCGACGATTGCCCAGGGATTTGACTCGGTGGAGTATTTCAACAAGTACCCAGGTCGATTCATATCGATGCACGTGCAGGGCTGGCAAATGGAGACGAAGCAACAGGTGGCAGTGGGGCAGGACTCTCTCGACTGGAAGAAAATCTTCGCCGCTGCGAAGACGGGCGGGATCAAGAACTATTTTGTCGAGATGAATTACGACCTGATGAAGGCTAGTGTGCCGTATTTGAAATTGTTGCCGGCTTGAGGGCGAACCGGCGCAGCGCGAAAACGACATCGCAGCAGACGAGAAGGTCGAGCAGGCAGCTGAAGATCGTCAGGTGCCGGCCGCCATCGGCGCCATCGAGCATGCAGATGGCGAATTCTACGGCCAGCGATGTCGTGACGATCGCCAGCAGCAGGTGGGTTTGTCGGCTGGGCGGCGCGAGAATCCAGGCTGTCGCGATGACGGCGAGAATCCACGCGAGATAGACGAGCGGGCGGTCTCCGAAGATTGCGTCTTTGACGGTCGCCCATATTGTGAAGAAGTGGCTCACGGTCTGGGGTGGTCGGCCGAGCGATTCTTCGTAGTTTCCGAGGCGGTGAGGCACACCGGACATGCGGATACGGACGCGGTCCATTGATGCTTCGTCCAGGTTTTCGCGCGCCATGAGCCATGCGGCCGAAGGGTGACGAAGGTAGAGGCGGATTAGTTCAATCGGGCCGAACCAGTTGCCGAATTGTTCTTCGTAGTACGGATCGCGCAGGGGAACATCGTCGGCGAAGGCGACTTCGCCCGAATAGCGCGCCCAGGTGACGGGGATCTTTGTCTCGGCGAGATATGCGGTCGGATTTGGCACCGTGGGAAGTATGCGGTAGAAAAGCGCGTTGAAGGTAGCTTCGCCCTGATAGAACCGCGGCATTGTCCCGATGGAAAGGGTTGCTCCGGCTATCACGAGCGCGGTTCCGAAAACGCTCGCTGCAAGAACACGTGGTTGCTTTGCCATCGAATAAATCCATAGCGCCGGGAGGCAGAGCAATGCCATGGGGGCATGTTGCCCTTTGGATCCGGCGAAGGCCGCCAGCCAGAGCGATGCTGTTAGAACGGAACCGGGGGTCCCACGCTTGCCGTACGCTACAACCGCAATGCTTGCCAGCACGCCGGTCAACGTCGCGTAGGACAACGCGTCGAAGTAAAGTGTATTGAGCAGCGGCACGTAGACCGCGTTGCAGGTTACGACGATCCAGGAAATTTGCGCTGCAACCGAAAGCGTCAGGGGGATGTGTCGCAGCGCACGCTGAAGCGTTACGAAGCCGGCGAAGAAGATCAGTCCATAAACGAACCCCATGAATCGCAGATCGAAATCGGTATTGGAATAGAAGGCGTGGTCCAGCCATAAGCCTGCCTGAAACGCCGCTTCGTTAGTCGTCCGCATGGGCCAATCGATGCAGTAATCCGGATCGTTGACGTAGTGCAGGACCGTGTAGTCGAAATACGGGGTGAGATTGGTGGATGCGGGGCCAAGGCATAGTCGCCCGAGGATCTTTTCAAAGTCGTGATCGTTGGCGACACTCAGGGCAGGTGGCACGAATAACTGGCACACCAGAAGGGCGAGCACGGCCACGCAGAAAGCGAGGTCGATTCGTGTCCGCTGCTGGAATGGTCCGGCCAACATGTTATATACTTGCACCTGCCGGAAAACGGACGGGAGGGAAACCGAATGAGAGTATCAGGGAAGTTAATGGCGGTGGCGTTTTTAGCTGCCTCAGCCGCATTTGTGGGCATGTTCGCGCAAGCGCAGACTGCTCCTTCAGGGAAGGCACCAACTTACAATACCGCGAAAATCAAATTGCTGGCGGGCAAGCAGGTTTTCAGCTTCACGCAGTCCACAGCCGATCCGGCGGGCTATTGCGAGAAGGCGAAGCATTATGACTATACGTGGTTCGAGATGCAGCACAGCACGCTGGAGTACAAAGACATTGAAGCGATGATCGCGGCTTGTCCGCGCGTGGCAGCGACGCCCATGATCCGCCTGCCCGATGCGCAGGAGTGGCACATTCAGCATGCAACCGATATCGGTGCGCTGGGCGTGATAATTCCGACTGTCGACGATGTGGACCGGGCGCGTGAAGGGGCCAAGTGGGCGCGATATCCGCCAGTCGGACGCCGCAGCCAGGGGCAGGGACAATACGGCATGATTTGGGGTATCAACGGGATCAACTACCGACAGACGATTAACGACAACATGCTGGTCGTGATCATGATCGAAACGCCTACGGGTGTGGCGAACACGTTCGACATAGCGTCGGTTCCCGGAGTGGATGTGGTGATTACCGGCAATAACGATCTGAGTTCGTTCTCTGGTTATCCGCAGACTGACGACCGATATCACGCGCTCGTGAAAGAAGTGCATGATTCCACGATCAGAGCCGGCAAGATTTTCGGCCAAGCGGCGGCGACGTACGCCACGGGACCTTATAGCTACGACGCGCGCTTTTTCCAGAACGGACCTTCGAACGACGGCTACGTTCCTGCCGGAGGGCGCGGGCGCGGACCGGTCAACGTGAACGCTCCGCCGAAGGGCGAGGAGCCGTAGGGGACGGAAGGAAAGAGGAGCCACAGGACGGCCCGCATTGTGCTGGCATGATATTGGAGAGGAATTAATCACATGACATTTTCTAACTGGAGCGCCATTGCGGTGGCACTCGTCGCAGGCGCATTGTTTGCGCAGAATCCAGGCATTCAACGCACGATTCTGCAGCGTAAGGACATCTCCATGCCCGGTCGCGAGGCCGTGATCGCACGGGTGGAAATAGCGCCGGGCGCGTTCGCCGGCCGACACACTCATCCGGGGGAGGAGATCAGCTACATCCTCGATGGCGAGGGCGAGATCCTGGTGGAAGGTCAGCCGGCCCTCAAGGTGAAGGCGGGCGATTCGTTCATCATTCCAAGCGGCACGAAACACGATGCGCACAACACGGGCAAGGCGCCGCTGCATTTGGTCGGCATCTATCTGGTGGACAAGAGCCAGCCCATGGCGACGCCGGCGCCATAATATGCAAAAACGACTGCTCGGACAAACGGGACTTTCAGTTCCCGCGATCATGCTGGGCGGAAACGTCTTCGGCTGGACGCTCAACGAAGCCGACTCATTCCGCATCCTGGATGCCGCGTTCGATGCCGGCCTCACGTTCATCGATACGGCCGATATTTATTCGACCTGGGTGCCGGGTCATACCGGCGGGGAATCCGAAACCATCATAGGCAAATGGTTTGCGTGCACGGGCAAGCGAAATCAGGTCACCATCGCCACCAAACTCGGGATGGATATGGGCGGAGGCAAGACGGGACTGGCGGCGAAGTACATGGAACAGGCTGTCGAAGACTCCCTGCGCCGGCTTCAGACCGACCATATCGATCTTTACCAGTCGCATCAGGACGATCCCAGCGTGCCGCTTGAAGAAACGCTGGGCGCTTTTGACGCTATGGTGAACAAGGGCAAAGTGCGCTTCATCGGTGCTTCAAACTACTCCGGAGCGCGCCTGAAGGAGGCGATGGAGGCGAGCAAACGTGCAGGGTCGGTACGCTATCAGACCCTGCAACCGCACTACAACATGATGGAGCGGGAACCTTATGAATCGGATCTGGCGCCGATGGTGGCGGAATACGGACTGGGAGTGATTTCCTACTTTTCACTTGCCTCGGGGTTCCTGACCGGTAAATATCGGACTGAAGCCGATCTGGCGGGCAAGGCGCGCGGCGGTGGAGTTGGAAAATACCTTAACGACCGCGGACGAAGGGTACTGGCCGCTTTGGACGCGGTGGCGAAAGAGTATCAGGCCACGCCGACGCGAGTAGCACTGGCGTGGCTGATGACGCGCCCGGGAATTGTGGCGCCGATTGCAAGCGCGACGAACGTATCGCACGTGACCGATCTGGTGGAAGCGACGAAGCTGAGCCTGAGCCAAGCGGCGCTGGATCAACTGACTGCTGCTTCCGCAGCCTGAGGTTATTCTCCGCGCGTGATCGCCGCCGCGATGGCCGGCCGATCTTGTTCCTGAATCAGCTGCTCCGATTTCGTCACCTGGTCGCTGGTTCCACGGAGAACGATCGCCGGCAATGACATGTAGTTGAAAACCTTCGTGACCGGAACCTTCGTGCGGAGCAGCGTCAGGGTTTGTTGCATCTGTTGCGCCGTCTTAATGTTCGCCGGATAGAAGACGCGCACGATATTGCCAACGGCGGCGTTGGCCGGCATAGTGAATTCATGCGCGGCGGCGTTGGGACCGGGCTTCGCTGAAAGCGGAATATCCAGCGACTTGATAATCCATTCGGATACTGCGAGATCGGAGGCGCTGGCACAAATCGCGAGAGCTTTCACGCCGGTTGCGTTGAAGACTTTTTGAATATCGGCGACAGTGCGGAGGACCGTGAGTATCTCCTGCGTCTGCTGTGGCGTTGAAACGTTGGCAAGGTAGAACACGCGCGCAACCGAACTGGGTAACCGCGGCGAGTCGTAATGGAATTCCGCACTGGACGTCACGGAGCCGGGAACGACGTCGATGGCATTGATGAGATATTGCGCGAAGGCAATTTCATTGGCCCGGCCGCGGACCACGAGACCGTGCGGTGCGCTGTAGCTAAAAACCTTCTGTATATTTGCCACCGTACGCAGAATGGTCATCATTTCCTGCATGCCTTGCGGGGTGTCCGTGTGCTGAAGGAAGAACACCCGGATGACATCGTCGCCCGCGTTCGGGGTTAGCTCCGCTCCTCCGGTAACCGGGTACTGATCGGTCGGCGATGGAACGACCTGCGCTGGCTGATCCAGTTCGTGAATCAGCCAGGCGGCCATCGCGAGTTGATCGGTGTTCCCGTTGACTGTCACGGTCGCGTTATCCGAATTGAGAGAGAGATGTTGAAGGTCGGCGACGGTACGCAGAACGGTGGCGATTTCCTGAAGCCCCTGTGCGGATGGCTTGTTGGTAAAGTCGAAGGTTTTATCCGCTGTTGCGGGTGTGGTGGTCTGCGCGCTGCAGATGGCCGCCGCGAGAAGAGCGGCAAGGGCTGTAGCTTTAAAACTCATACTGGAAACTCCTGGTAAGTACGACGACACGGACGGCCGCAGCGTGCATACCAATTATTGCGCAATATTCACTGCCCGTAGGGCCGATCGGACTGGCCGCTCGCACCGGCAGGTCCCGAAGCCGGTGGACGCGGTTCAGCCGGCATGTCGAATGCCGACACCGGATCGGGATGCGCCGGATCGAAGGCAGGGAAATCGAGCAGATGTTTTGCCAGCGGTAAATTCTGCTTCCGGATAGCCGTCGCAATGGCTTTCGCCAGCTCGTAGCCGCCGTAATTATCGTGGTGAGTTGTATCGCTGCCGGCAAAAGCCAGGTGAGCATCGGCAGGGCCGAGCGCTTCGTAAAAAGGCTTACTCATCGCGTTGAGGTCGATGACGGGGACGTTTTCTTCCTTGCCGACCTTCAGCACCGCTGCGGGGTAGTCACCCAGGTTGTTGATGATTTTGTTGGCTTCGGCGTCTTTGCCCCAGGCGAGGCGCGCCACCGGCGTCACCAGAATCGGCGTGGCGCCATGTTGCCGCGCGGCGTCTATGAACTTCTTCAGGTCTGCGGCGTATGTCGTGAATGCACCGACGCCGTCGCCTTTTTCCTTTTGATCGTTATGCCCCATCTGGATCATCAGGAAATCGCCGGGTTTGATCATGCTCATCACCTTGGCAAAGCGCTGCTCTCCGATAAATCCTTTGAGCGACTCACCGGACTCGCCGTTGTTCGCCACCGCGATATCTGGACGGAAGAACCGCGTGATCATCTGGCCCCAACTGTTGAAGGGTTCGCGCGGCTGATCGGTGGAAGTGGAATCGCCGGCGATGTAGAGCGTCGGCATTTTGGCGTCGGCCTTCTCGATTTCGGCGCTGCGGATGGCGGGGTGCGGGCCTGTGAACTCCAGTGTCAGCTTGTCGTCCCAGGCCCATGCTTCTGTGGTCTTTTCGCGGTCTTTCAGGCGAACTTCACCGCCGCCAGCAATCTTCACGGTACGGGTGTTGACGATGAAGGTGCGAGTTTCGGACTTGCCCGCGGGCAACCGGACCTTTTCCAGCATGAGGCGACGGAGTTCGGCTTTGACAGTCGTGTCGGATTCGCTCTTGCCGTCGCCGAGCGTGACGGTCACTTTGTAGTTGCCTTCCTCCGGCACACGCACGGAGAAATAGTACGGCGGTTTATCGGCTGTTTGAGATTCCTTTTCGAAACCATAGCCGAGGGCTTCGGTGTAGAACGTAGTGGGAGTAACTTTGGCAAAGCCGGATTTGGATTCGCCGTTAAACACGAATTTCATCGCCGGGGTTTGCGCGATAGCCAGCGAAGCGGTCAGAAGAATAGCGGATATGAATATTTTTCTCATGATTTTGCCTTGGCCACCTCAACCGCGAACACGTAAGTATCGCCGAACATATTGGAGCGGAAGACGACCCACTTCTGGTCTGGTGTGAAACTCACGTTCGGTTCCAGCTTGTATTGGTGCTTCGACATATTGACCAGGCGCTCGGAGTGAAACACACCGGGATTAACGAAATTCTTGTCTTCAATACCGCGGTTCGGGATGAGTTCAGGGCGGAACAGGTAGATCCACTCGCCGTCTTTCGCACGAGCTACCTGGCCGGGATCGCCACCATCGCCACAAAACAGCGTGCCGTCTTTCGTGACGTTGAAGTGAATCGACCATTCGTCGCGCTCCAGGTGATACCAGGTGCGCGCCTTCGTTTCCACGTTATAGCCCGCCAGCCAGAAGACTTCGCCGCGCGGAGTTTGCAAATCGTACCAAATAGTCTTGCCATCGGGGCTCCAGAATTCATGGCCGAAGATTTCCATCGCCATTGTTCTGGTGTGGATCTGGGTGATCTGGCTGCCATCGGTGCGGATGGTCCAGATACGATCGACCTTGTGCCATGGGCCTTCGTGGCAGAACATGAGCAGGGTCGGGTCAGTGGGCGAGAATTCCAGGTGATTCAGCCAGTCGGTGCTCTTGTGGATGGTCTTGACTTCACCGGTCTTGACGTTGACGGTGAACAGGCCCATGGGAATGTGGGCTGCGAGGCGCTCTTCCATCATTTGACCTTTATTCGGCGCCTGGATCAATTGCTGCGGCTGGCCGGGGGATGTCACGTTGACGGGTTGCGCGTCGCGTTCGGTGTAGGTGCCCGCCAGCATAGTTTCATCGGCATTTACGGTGACTACGGAACTGCGCGCGGGAACTTTGGCGATTTCGCGGGTCACGCCGCTGTCTGCGTCGGTGGAGAAAATCGTATCGCCTCGCAGGTAATAGACGTTTTGTGTTTTGCGGCCAGTGACGATGACGCGAACGTTGCCGGTCACGATGGATTTGGTGGCGTGGGTTTCCAGATTGAGGACGGAAATTCCGTTCGGCGTGGTGTAGAGGAGCTCCTTGCCATCGCCGGTGTAGCCGTTCTGATTGAAGTAGAGACTGGCACTGCCGGGCTCGTCGGTGAGGCGGACGACGCGATGACCGGTGTCCGGATCGATCCATGTTTTGGGCGGCACGGCCGAGGGGGTCTTGGGCGGTACGGCCGATGGAGTCTTGGGTGGAACAGATGTGGTTTGAGCCGCCAGAGAAACCAAAAGCGCGAGGCCACTGAGCGCGGGCAGGTAAAAACGCATGGTTATAATTATGTCGCATTTGCCCGGCACGCATGTGAATGCAATTGGGATACTGACAGTTGGCCTTGCCCGCTACAAGTCGTCCCCGAGAGCGCAGCCAGTCGGCCCTGGCGGTGTTCCTGATGCTGGTGCTGACGGAAGCGGTCTATCTGCCGCTGGCCGTACTGTCAGGAACGAACTCGCTGATGGGCAGCGATTACGAAATGCTGCATCGATGGCGACTGGCCTTTGCAAGGCAGGCTTTGTTCGGCGCGCGGCAGGAAATCCCGGCGTGGAACCCGCACGAAGTCCTGGGTGCGCCCTTCGCGGCGAATCTGCAAAGCTTTCCCTGGATTCCGACGCGGTTGGTGCTGCTGTTGTTCGATCCATCAGTGGCGTTTGGCGTCGGCGTGGGCCTGGCGGCGGCACTGGCGGCGCTTTTCACGTACCTCTACTGCCGGCGGGCGGGGCTCACCATTGTCGGCGCGGCTGCGGCGGGATGGACGTTTGCCAGCGCCGGGTTTTTCTCTTCACGCGTGATGGCGGGGCATTTGCCTTTGCTCGAAGCCTATCCGGCCCTGCCTTTGTTGCTATGGCTGGTGGATCGGGCCCTTGCACCGACACGCGGGCTGCGGCACCAGATCGATCTTGTAATTCTGGCGGTCTGCTGCGCATGCGTAGTGGCGGCCGGGCATCCACAAATACCGGCGTATGCGTTGGCGGCGGCGTTCTTGTATGTGGCGTGGAAAGGACGCGGCGTTGGCCGAGCGGTTCGCGCGCACGTGGCTGCTGCGATGGCGCTCGGGATCGGAATGGCAATGGCTGCGTGGTGGCCGATGTTGCAACTGATCGGCCGAAGCACCAGAATCCAGCATTTGGCGGCGCCGGACAACGACGTCCTCATGTCTTACAGCCGGCTGCTCGCGTTGGTGCTCCCCGGGATTGACGGCTGGGCGGATCCAGTGGCGCTGGCTGACAGGAACCCGTTCCTGGGGTATCCGAACAATTCCTGGTTTTGGGATACGGCATCCTATGTGGGCATCCTGCCGCTGGTCGCGATTTTGGCGCTCCTGATTGCCTGCGTCGTGCAAAAGCGCCTGCCGGATTGGCGCGGAAAATATCTAAGCTTTCTCGGAGTGGCAGCGCTGCTCTGTTCTCTGCCACTGGCGAACAGCGTGCTTCATGCAATACCCGGAACGTTTCTGCGGAGTCCAGCGCGCGTGCTCTACCTTTCGACATTTTGCGCAGCAGTAGCGCTGGGGGCGGGACTTGATTTGCTCAGTCGTGCGACATGGCTGCGGAGCCAGGCGGTCAAGATGACAGTAATCGCGGTCCTGCTTGCTGTCCATTACGTTGACCTGCGCGGATTCTCGCACTTGTTCGTGCAGTCATACCCGCGCGATACGGCAGCGCCCGCATTCCAGAACATACTCGATCATGAAACCGGCAGTGGCCGTATTGCGGAAGAGCGAGAGGACGATGTCCTCCCCTATGAAGAGCGCTACGACGACGCCGGAGGATTTGACTCCATCTTTCTGGCGCGTTTCAACAGGGGGTATGTAGCGCTGGCGGGTCTGCCTGCCGATACGAACGAGCAGTTATTCGATGCTTCAGTACTGCCCGTGAAAGCGCTCGAAGCGTTGGGGGTCCGTTTCGTGATTACCGAGATTACACGGACGGACCTTGAGCAGACAACAAGGGTCGGCGATGTGAAGCTATATCGCGTCCACAATCCAGCGCCACGCGCGCAGTTTTTCGCCGCCGATCGGGTGGAGTTCCTGCCGCAGGAGAAGATTCCTGATGCGTTCGCAAATGGATCATGGGACAGATTGTTGCTGGAGCAGGATGCGCGTCGATACGTAATAAGTGCATCAGGACCGCAAGCCGGCGGGCTGGCCTCAGTCGACTACCCACGGGCATC
Organism: uncultured Acidobacteriia bacterium; assembly: GCA_903825445.1. Classification (GTDB taxonomy): domain Bacteria; phylum Acidobacteriota; class Terriglobia; order Bryobacterales; family Bryobacteraceae; genus BOG-234. The sequence continues at coordinate 9,634 of CAIKAS010000041.1, read as the reverse complement.
CAGCGATGAAATGATCGTACGCTCCGGCAGCGAGGCTCCGGGCTTTGTTTATGTTTTGGAGGCATACGATCCAGGGTGGTCTGCGACCGTAGACCGCGCGCCCGCCACAGTGATTCCAGCGAACGGATTCGCCATGGCGATTCCCGTCGCCGCGGGTCGTCATGTGGTGCGATTGCGATATGAAACGCCGGGTCAAATGACCGGCATCGCCGTTTCGCTGGTGAGCCTCTGTCTATTGGCCGCGCTGAGCAAGATCCGCTACACTAACGTCTAAACCGCCATGGCCACCGAAAACAGCGCACCACAGCAGTCGAACAAGGCCCTGATTCATGCCGGGATTCTGATTTCGATCGGCGTACTGGCTACCACGCTCGCGCAGGTGCAGTTGCTGGCGCGGATTCCGCTGCAGAATTTGCTGAAGAACGAACTCCACGTCCCCCGCGCCACCAACGCGGCGTTTTTTTTCTGGGTCGGAATGGCGTGGTACCTGAAGCCGTTTTTCGGCATTATCAACGACGCTTTTCCGCTGTTTGGAAGCAGACGGAAAAGCTACCTGCTGATCAGTTCGGTAATCACCGTGCTGCTGTGGGCCGCGCTGATTGTGACGCCGCACGAATACGCCAAGCTGCTGGCCGTGGCTATGGTGATCAATGTGTTTCAGGTGATCGCGAGCACGGTAGTGGGCGGCTACATGGTGGAAGTCGCCCAAGCGGCGTCCGGCTCCGGACGGCTGAGTTCCATCCGCAATTTCGTACAGCAGACCAGTTACATCATCAGCGGTCCAATGGCCGGAGTCCTGGGTGCGATTGCCTTCGGCTGGACGGCGGCGGCCTGCGGCGGGGTCATGTTCCTGCTGGTGCCGGCGACGATCTTCCTTCTGCATGAGCGGCCGGTACAGGTCAACTCGCAGGAGCTGTTGATCAACTTCCGGGCACAACTCGTTAAGATCATCAACGCCCGGACGATGTGGGCAGCGGCTGGTCTGATGGCTCTTTTCTACCTTGCTCCTGGCCTCTCGACGGCGACGTTCTACAAAGAACAAAATGACCTGCACATGAATACGCAGGGACAGGGTTTTCTACAGTTCCTTTCCGGCATCGGCGGCATACTCGCCGCGGGCGTCTATGGTCTTCTGTGCAAACGCTGGAACCTCCGCAGATTGCTGCTATGGTGCCTGATCCTCGCAACAGGCGCGAATCTGATGTATCTGTTTTATACCTCCGTGTTGCGCGCTCAGACGATCAACGGATTGAACGGTTTCGGTTACACCCTGGCGGAAGTGGCGCTGATGGACCTCGCTATTCGGGCTACGCCCGCGGGCAGCGAAGCCCTCGGCTTCTCCCTCATGATGAGCGTGCGCAACCTGGCGCTGTTTGGAACCGATTGGATTGGATCAAAGGCAGTCGACTCCTGGCACGTTTCCTACAACATGCTGGTCATTATCAATTCCGTTACCACCGCGATAACGATTCCTCTGGCACTCCTGCTTCCTCTCTATATGGTGATGCGAAAAGACGCGGAACTCATCGAAGAGCCTGCCGCACCACGCACCGTCGCGGAATAGCCATCCATCCCGGAACCGGTCACACTTCCCCATGGCTTTTGGTGTATGATAGATCCGACGTGGGTAGCACCCCCCGCGTCAAATTGTCGGGGCGCACAACGCCTGGGCAAGGGGAGACAAAAACATTATGAAGAAATTTACAGTTGTGGCAGCATTGGTATTCGGCCTTTCCGCTTTGGCGATGGCGGCTGAATTCACTGGTTTCGTGGAAGACACGAATTGCGCCAGCAAGCCGGCTATGAAGGACGATGCCGAATGCGCCAAGAAGTGCATCAAGGGCGGAGCCGCTGCCGTGCTGGTTACCCCGGACGGCAAGGTCTACAAGATTGCCAACCAGGACAAGATCGTTGCGCACGCGGGCGAAAAGGTCACGGTGACCGGTGACGCCAAGGGCGACACACTCACGATCGCTTCCGTTAAGTAATTTCTGATTTTTCTGTTATTTGAGGGCGCACCCGTGGCAGCGATGCCGGCGGGTGCGCTTTTTTGTTTGCCACCAGTTGCTAAGGCACGCAGCTAGTGTAGATAGCCTCCGCCATCGCAAAGAATCATCTGTCCGGTAATCAGTTCTGCATCGTCGCTGGCGAGGAATGCGATTAGCCCGGCAAGGTGCTCGGGTTGTACACGTTTCTTGATCGCCTGATTCCCCATCACGCGATTGAACGCCTCTTCCTGTGAATGCTCGGTGGTGCCCGGCGTGGCCACCATTCCTGGCATAACGGCGTTCACGGGAATGCCTTGCTCACCCATCTCCTTCGCCAGCACGCGCGTCATGCCCATTACCGCGCCTTTACTCGCCACATACGCCATCTGGCCGGGGTTAGCGAGGAAGTACGTACGGGATGCGACCATAATCACTCGCGGAGTCTGGCTCTTCAAAATGAGCGGATAGAAAGCCTTCGTGACCAGAAAGTAGCCGAGGTAGTTCACGTCGATATAGCGTTCCACTTCCTGTTTTGAGAGTTCGTGCCAGGGCTTGCGGCCTGACAATATGCCGGCATTGTTGACCAGAACGTCGATCCGGCCGTGCCGCGCTTCGATCGCCTTCACCGCAGCTGCGATCTGCTCTTCGTTGGCGCAATCGCAAATAATGGAGTGGCTTGTCCCGCCTAAAGCCTCGATCTCGGCTACGGCGGCTGAACCGTCGTTCAGGTCCAGAATCTCGACGATGGCGCCCTCGCTGGCCAGACGCAGCGCTGCCGCCTTGCCCAGTCCGGCAGCCGCGCCTGTCACTACCGCGACTCTATCTTTCAAACGTCCCTGCATTATTTCGCTGCCTCCCGCTTCATTCTCCGCTGTTCAGCCTGCACGATCACCAGGGCCATCAACATCCCCAATGGATGCGCGCCCGCTTCCACCAGCGGATGTGATTTCAACGACCGAAGTACGTCAATGCTTTCGTCTTTTAAGCGGCCCAACGCCTCAGTTTCAGTTGCAGTGAGGCTATATTCAGCGCCGAGACCCGCGGTGTCTTCAAACAAGCGCCTCCGCAAAGGCTGAGAATGGCGGAGGTCGAAGATCACCTTGTTGAGCCGGTAGACCGCCGGATCCGGATGTTTATAGAATTGGTACCCGCCGGCGTCCTCAAACTTCCATTTCGGCGCGGGTTCGGGCGTCGATGGCCCCGCCGATCCGTTCGGGATGAAGCGCATGACGGCATGGCCGTGATGCCAAGTCGGCTGATAAGTCAGTAGTTCGCCCGGTTGATTGCCGATGGCGCCGAACAGCACCATCCACGGCAGCATTTCGGTATTGCCCACTTCGTCCAGCTGTTCGTTCGTGAGATCGAGCAGTGCGCCCGGATTGCCGCGTTCCATCTGCGCAATGGCCCACCAGTCGAAATCGAAGGCCGGCTGCGGGTATTTCCAAGTGCCGGGGTAGTGCGACATGCCGCCGCTGGCGATGATAGCGACGCGGTCGTTCCCGTTCTCGACCACTTCGCGAATGGCCTTGCCCAGCGCCTCGCAGCGACGGGCTTTCGGGAGCGGCGGGAGGTACGTATTCACGAACAGCGGGACCACAGGAATCGAACGCCCTTCGATCACCCATTCGTAAACCGCCGCGAACGAGTGGCCCATCACCGCGTCCTGCGAATATGTCATATCGAAGCCGGCGTCCACCAGCTTGTCGAGGAGTTCTTCGGCAAGCGGATGGGTAGGCAACTCGTAATCGCGCCCCGCGAAGGACGCCTGCGCCGTCTTGCCTGCGACTATCGCGAACGTGGGCACGGCTGACAGGAAGAACGTTTCCAGATGGTCGCTGCCGATCACGATGGCGACATCAGGCTTCGTTTCGTCTAGCGTCTTGCCCAACTCGCGCATCGCCGCGATATCGGCATCGAGCTGCGCGGGATCTTCCGTGGGCGGGCGCGTGAATAACTGCGGCGCATGCACCGTTGCCATGGCCGCGACGATCTTTCCCATGTTGGTCTCCCTCTTCCTATAGCCAGCCCGCGCGGTTATTTGCTACCGCTCCCTCACGGTCACGGCTCGGTAAATTCGTTCGAAATCGGCGGAGGATTTCAGTTCCCTGCTACACTTCTTCGTCGATGTACTCGACGCCGAGATCTTTCAGTTTCGCCCGCAGGCCGTAGAAATCCAGGCCCAGTTCGCCGTTCTTCAGGCGCGCCCTTGATTGCTCTTCCTTCGCGATACGCTGCGCGCTGAGCTTCGCCACTTCGGCAGCGCGGCCACGAGGCACCACGACAACGCCATCGTTATCGGCCACAATCACGTCGCCAGGATTCACGATCGTTCCGGCGCAAACTACCGGCACGTTAACGGACCCGGCCGTCGCCTTCACAGTACCTTGCGCCGAAATCGCACGCGCCCACACTGGAAACTGCATCGACGTCAAATCGGTCGTGTCGCGGATACCGGCATCGATGATCAGACCAGCCACTCCGTGCGTTTGACACGACGTGCCAAGCAGGTCTCCGAACATCCCGTCGGTAGATTCCGAAGTAGTGGTGACCACCAGGATGTCGCCCTTGCGGACGGTCTCCATGGCGGCGTGAATCATCAGATTGTCACCCGGCTGGCACGACACGGTGATCGCCACGCCCGAAACCTTAGCGTGCGGATAAATCGGCCGCATGTATGGCAGCATCATGCCGGTTCTGTTCTGCGACTCGCTCACCGTGGCCACGCCCTGTTCACCGAGCGTGCGGACGATATCGGCATCGGGACGGCGAATATTGCGAAAAACTCTCGGCTTCCAAAGGCCTGCGCTCATGAAAGTTCACCCGTAACCTGCGGATAGACACGCTGAAACGCTTCTGCATACTTGATTTTCTTGTTGCCACCGTTGCGAACGGCCTGCACGCCGCGGCGCTTGCCCAAATCCGTGTAGTATTCCCAAAGATGCGTTTGCGCTTCCATGGATTCCATCGCTTTGTGCTTAGTCTCCCACACGGGCGTGATGTCGAGAAGAACCTGTGGCTTGAATTCGCACTGCTCTGGCTGATGCGGCTCAAAGATAAATACCGGTGGCGCTTCAAGCGGTTTGCCGGGCGCCGGATAACCAAGCGCCTGCGCGTATACCCGCGTTTCCAGCGTCACACGATTCGCCGTGGGATGGTCCGGGTTGTACGGATCGAGGAATGAATGCGTCAGTACGAATCCCGGCTGTAACTCGCGATATTCCACCACCATGGCCTCGATAGTCTCCTGCGTGGGCTGGATCGGATAGTCGCCAGAATCGAAAAAGCGAATCTCCGCGCCAAGAATACCGGCCGCGCGTGTCGATTCTTCGCGGCGAATTTCCTTCACGCGCTCGATCGTCATGCCCGGCTGTTTCCATGCACCCTGGCTTTCGCCGCGCTCACCGAAAGAGAGGCAGAGAATGCGCACGCGATACCCGCGCGATGCATACAGGGCAATCGCACCGCCCGCCCTCCACACGAAATCAGCGGCATGCGCGCTGACAACCAGAATGTTCTTTTGATCGGCCATAAATTCCTATTCCACCAGACCGGTGGGATTCACTACCGCCATGCGCCGGATCTGATCCACCGCGAATCCGCCATCGAGAAGCTTCTGCGCAAACATGGCGAACCCTTCGGCCACCGGCGGATTGATCGTCTGCCCCAGGTCGGTAGAAATAAAGCAGCGTGCCGGCCCCACTACGCGGATACTGTTGAGCACTTCTTCCCACGGAGCTTTGCCGGTGTACATGGTAGTGAAGCAATGCTCGATAATCGCGCCCATATCCGCGAGTTCGAGTTGTTCCTGAGCGGATAAGTTTTGCGACGGGAACTCCGCATGCGTTACCACCACTTTCCTCAGGCCCGTCGCCTTCGCCGCCTGCACCAACGCTACAATCTCGCGTCGCCCCAGATGGCCAGTGGCAAGAATCATGTCGTACTTTTTAATCAGCTCCAGGCAGCCTGTGGCCAGCGGCGTCAGGTTCCCCGCATCGTCAATCACGGTCATTGGCGGGGGATTAATGCCCGTGGCAGCCAGTTCCAGCTGGATTTGGGCCCAAAACGGCAGCTTCTTGTTCGTGCCTCCCGGTCGCCCCGCCGTCTCATTGGCCGCGTCGACGGTGGGCATCCAGACAATCTTGCAGCCGGAACGTCCCGCGAGTTCGATGGCCACCGGATTCAGTCCCCCGACGCTGTGGTTCAGTGCAATCGCTCCCCAGGCGCGAATGCCTGGAACAGCTTTCGTCACCACCGAGGCGCGCTCCGCCGTCGGAAAATAGTGCGACTTGAGTACGAAACCTCGCAGACCCTTGGCGAGGAACTCTTTGGCAAGATCGAGATCGTCGATACGTCTGGCGATGACGTCCGGCGCCACGTGGACCTGAAGGTCATAGGCTCCCTGGAGAGCCTCCCAGGCCTGGCTGGAAATGTTCGCCGTTTCGGTGGTTTCAGTACTCATGTGCGAATACGCAATTATGACAGACGCGACATCCTCTCTTATTGTCCTGACTACAACGCCAACCATCGGATTTGTCTGCTTCGGCGAGGCCGCATTCCACATCGCCAAAGGGCTGCGGGAAGCGGGAATTTCAGCCATTTTCGGCTACGATATTCATGCGGATACGCCAGGGCGGGGCGAACTAATTCGGCGACGCGCAGACGAGGCCAGCCGTCGAATGGCGCCCTCGTTGATGCGAGCGAAATTGTGATGTCGACAGTTACCGCGAATCAGGCCGTGGCCGCTGCTGCGCAGACTGCTCCGTTTCTGAAAGCCAGACATCTCTACGCGGATCTGAACTCGGTGTCGCCGGGATTGAAACAGTCGATCGCGAAGATTATCGAAAGCAGGGGTGCCCGGTTCGTGGAAGTCGCCGTGATGGCCCCCGTGCCGCCTTACGGACAGAAGGTTCCACTGCTGACTGGCGGCGTCGCTGCAACCGAATTTGCGGAACAACTGCGGCCGTACGGAATGCAAATCGAAACCGGAGTGGCCGAAGTGGGCAAGGCTGCGGCCACGAAGATGTGCCGCAGCATCATGGTAAAAGGCATCGAGGCGCTGATCACGGAGTGCGTGCTCAGCGCCACACACTATGGCGTGGATGAAAAGGTACTCGCGTCGCTGGGGGAGACTTTCCCAGAAATGGATTGGCAAAAGGCGGCGACTTATCTGGTGGGGCGTGTGGTTCTGCACGGCGAACGACGCGCACGGGAGATGGAAGAGAGCGCGGGTACTGTGACCGAAGCTGGCGTGGACCCCATCATGGTGGGGGCAATCGTCTGCCGCATGGACTGGAGCGTGCAACTTGGATTGCGCGAGGCCTTTGACGGTAACACACCTGCGACCTGCCAGGGTTTTGCCCGCAGGGTTGCGGAGTTAACGGCCAAACCTCGCGGGTAGAGATTCGAAAGGAACATTCCTCCGTGCGTCGGTGTCTCAAGCAGCATGACAGTATCCACTGATGGCAGACATCTTCACGCGGTCATCAACATGACGCCGATGATCGACGTTCTGCTGGTTCTGTTGATTATCTTCATGGCCATCGCGCCCGCCCCGCAGGCCGGGTTCGATGCGGCGGTGCCGCAGAGTTCTCAGGACCGGGCCAGTTCGCCACCTGAGAATCCCATCGTGCTTGAAATCGCCAGCGACGGCTCGTATCGCATCAACTCTGCCTCTGTGGTCGGCTCTTCATTGCATGACCGTATCAATACACTGTTCGAGAGACGCGCCGACCGGACGTTGTTTGTGAAAGCCGCCGACGGACTGGACTATTCCGTTGTCGCCACCGCCATCGACATTGCCCACACCGCGAGAATCGATCGCGTGGCGTTGATGCTACGCTGAAAAGCACAACCGCCCGGCAGAACGTTAAGCTCTGCCGGGCGGCCGCAATACGCGGACTAAATTGGGTACCCGCTTAATTCAGCTCAAACAAGGACAACCCGGACGCCCCGGTTGCCAGCACATGTGGCTTGCCATCCACCAGGAAGACTTCCGGCGGGCTTGAAAGTGCGCCAATCTCCGAATGCCAGAGCGGCCTGCCGTCGGTGGCCTGAATCGCTTCAATCCCGCCGCCGTTGGACATGAAAATCACGCCGCCGGCAGTGGATGTGAGCCCCACGCTGCCGTTGGTGAGTTCGTGACGCCACATTACCTTGCCGGTCTTGTAATCGATCGCGTCGAGGAATGTCCCGAACGACGCTCCACCGCCACCGCCCGATCCGCCGAGGCCCATCGAGCCACGTGGATCCGGCTCCAGCAGGTAATCGATCCGCAGCGAATTCGTCTCATGCACGTAGAACAAACCAGTCTCCGGCACGAAAGTCGGAGGCGGGAAATTCAGCACGTCGCTGTTCACGAGTGACCCGGCGATAGTGGCGTCTTTATTAGGATTACGCTGCACTTCACCGCGCTTGTTGAGATGCAGCGGAGAGTCGGGACTAACCGCGGAAGCATAGTTGTTCACTAAGCCAAGCTTGCTGGTGACCAGATGTTCCCCCGTCGTGCGGTCCAGCACGTAGAAGTAACCGTTGCGCGTTGCCATCATCACGAGCTTGCGCATTTTGCCGCCAAACGTCAGGTCGGCGATGATCGGCGTCTGCGTGGAATCCCAGTCGTGCGTGTCGTGCGGTGAAGTCTGGAAATACCAGGCCATCTTGCCTGTATCGATATTAACTGCAAGCAGGCACGATGTATACAGATTGTCGCCGTCACCGCGCCCCTGTGTATAAGCGGGCGTCGGGTTACCAGTGCCGAACAAGTACAGATGAGTATCTGGATCGTAAGCGCCGGGAATCCAGGAAGTGCCGCCGCCGTGGCGCGCCGCATCCAGACTAGCCCAGGTGTCGAGTCCCGGTTCGCCCGGGTTCTGTGCCGTAGAGTAAAAGCGCCACTGTTCGTTGCCGGTTTCGGGATCGAGCGCTTTGAGGTAAGCGGGCTCATCCGTATCGTTACCGGTACCGACCAGGATGTGGTTGCCAATCACCAAGGGAGCGTTCGAGGAGAAGTACTGCTGCTCGAACGGAGCGATTTCCTTCTTCCACACTTCCTTGCCTGTCTTTGCATCCAGGCACACAACCCAATCGTCATGCAGCTCGAAATAGATATAGTTGTGCCACATGCTGGGGCCTCGCGTACCTGTCGTGGTGCCGCCGCGATACTTCCAGTAGTAGTGCCAAATCACAGAGCCATCGTGGGCGTCAATCGCGTAAACATCGTTCTGGGAGGCACCGTAGAGAATGCCGTCTACGGCAAGAATGCCGCCGCCAAATCGGGTCGGCCCGCAGGTATTTACGTCACCGGTGCCGAAGCCGCCGACAACAATATTTCCGGCCGCCGCGCCACCGCCTCCGCCGCCGCGCCCGCCGCCACGTCCACCGCCTCCGGCAACAGCAGCAGAGTCTCCGGCTCCAGTTCCGTTAGGTCCGCAGGCCGTCGTGATGTTCGTGTTGATCCAGCGCAGACTCAGATTCTTTACGGTCTGAGTATTGATCTGTTTCAGCGCGCTATAGCGCTTACCTGTCATGTCGCCCGAATAACTGGTCCACTGATCCGACAACGGCTTCAGAATATCCGCCGGGTCCAGACCGCCGCTTTGTGCCACCAGCAAAATCGGCGTCGCCAGCAGGGTCGTGATGAAAGAAAGTTT
>CAIKAS010000040.1 GCA_903825445.1 uncultured Acidobacteriia bacterium | reverse complement strand
GGGATGAATTGGCGGCGCGGCGGACCTCTGGTTCCCGTGCCGCCTTTGAACTTTGTCTTGATGGGGTTTGACGGGTTGACGATTCGGTGCTATTCTCGTAAGGTTGGCGAGTTATGCACCGGATTTAAGGCCGGGAATAGGTGACGGTGGCGCTGGAACCCTGTAACTTGGATTGCAAGCCGGTCGTACCATCGCGCAGGGAAGTTGTGTCTCCCTGCGGCAACGCCATTGGTGTATTCGATGGCTCGGAATTCACTTCCAGCAGTTTCGGTCTGTCTTGTTTTGCTTCGGCCCTCCCGGGTCCGACAGACTGTTCTCCTGCAAAACCCACTTTAACCTGGTTTTCAGGTACGTCAAGCAGGTTTTTTTCAAACGGAATTTTAAATTTGGCGGAGCGTGTTATGTCTGGGCGTCCAACCCACGGCATGCGCGGTCCGCTTGAGTGTTTGGTTACCAGGTAGCCGCTTCTTTCGAAGAGGCGCCTGATGCAACGGAGCTCCCGAATCCTTATGTCTTCTGAAAACGGTCTGGCCCCCGATCGAGTTGATTTTTCCAAAATTAAGACTTCGATCCCTATTCCGAATCTGATCGAAGTACAGCGCAATTCTTATGAGCAGTTTCTGCAGATGGATCTGTTGCCCAATGAGCGCGACGACATCGGCCTGCAGACCGTGTTCACTTCCGTGTTCCCGATCTCCGATTTCCGCGGCGTAAGCCAGCTGGAATTCGTTGATTACTCGATCGGTAACTGGGAGTGCAAATGCGGCAATCTTAAAGGTCTGCATCACCTGCGTTCCACGTGCCGTAACCCGAGTTGCGGCGCGGCGATCAAGACCGATCCGTTCCATCCCGGCGACGTTCTCTGCCACCATTGCGGCACGTTTAACAAGAACATCGTCACCTTCTGTAACAAGTGCGGCGATCCGGTTGGCCTGCAGCTGAAGTACGATCAGGCCGAGTGCGAAGAGCGTGGCATGACTTATGCTGCTCCGCTGAAGGTCACAATTCGCCTGACAGTCTACGCCAAAGACCTCGAGACGGGAGCCAAGAGCGTTCGCGACATCAAGGAACAGGAAGTATTCTTCGGCGAAATTCCGCTGATGACGAACAACGGCACGTTCATTGTGAACGGCACCGAGCGCGTCATTGTCAGCCAGTTGCACCGTTCTCCCGGCGTCTTCTTCGAGCGCGTTCCGGCCCAGGGTTATTTCCTCGGCAAGATCATCCCGTATCGCGGCAGCTGGGTGGAATTCGAGTACGACAACAAGAACCTGCTGCATGTGCGCATTGACCGTAAACGCAAGTTCTACGGTTCCGTGTTCCTGCGTGCGCTGGGGCTCGAGACCGACGAACAGATTCTCAAGACCTTCTACCGCATTACGAAGATCACCGCCAAAGACGCGAAGCTTCTTTGGCAGGTTGACGACAACCTGCTTGGTCTGAAGCTTTCGCACGCGATCAACACCAAGACAGGCGAAGCCGTGGTACCGCAGGGCCGTAAAATTACGCCCAGCCTGATGAAGGAGATCGTCAAGGCGAAAATCGGTCAGGTGGAAGTTGCCGTCAACGATCTGGAGGGGGCGTTCATCGCCGCCGACGTTGTCGATATGTCGACGGGCGAAGTCCTGATCGATGCAAATCAGGAACTAACCGCCACTGTCGTTAGCAAACTTATCGACGCTGGCATTACGAGCTTCGAAGTTTTCTTCCCTGAACGCGACGAAGTTGGCACCGTTATCTCCACCACGCTGAAGAAAGATCCGGTCAAGACGCGCAAGGAAGCGCTGATCGAAATCTATCGCAAGCTGCGTCCGGGGGATCCGCCCACCGTCGATACCGCGACCCAGTTGTTCGAAGGCATGTTCTTCGATCCGCGCAAATACGATTTCTCGCGCGTCGGCCGCATGAAGTTCTCGATCAAGATTTACGACGCGCCGGAGTCTCCGAAGCGCATGACGGCGGATGGCACCAAGGTCTACGATCCGCGCATTCTGCACCGCGAAGATTTCCACGATACGATCCGCTACCTGCTCAAGCTGCGTAAGGGCATCGGCGTGGTCGACGACATCGATCACCTCGGTAACCGCCGCGTCCGCGCGGTAGGCGAACTGCTCGAAAATCAGTTCCGCATCGGCTTGGTCCGCATGGAACGCGCCATCAAGGAAAAGATGTCGGTATACCAGGAAATGTCGACGGCGATGCCGCACGACCTGGTCAACGCAAAGCCCGTCATGGCCGCGATCCGTGAATTCTTTGGCTCCAGCCAGCTTTCGCAGTTCATGGATCAGACCAATCCGCTTTCGGAAATCACCCACAAGCGGCGTCTGTCGGCCCTGGGACCTGGTGGTCTGTCGCGTGAACGCGCAGGTTTCGAAGTCCGCGACGTCCATCCGACTCACTACGGCCGTATCTGCCCGATTGAAACGCCGGAAGGTCCGAACATCGGTCTGATCTCGTCGCTCTCCTGCTTTGCCCGCATCAATAGCTATGGATTCATCGAAAGCCCGTACAAGCGCGTCATCGATGGCACCGTGGTTGACGATGTCCGCATCCTGAACCCGGGCGACACCAGCTATAAGGTGAACGACATCGTTCGCCGCGAAGACATTCTCAAGGCCAATGCGGCACTGAGCGCCAAGAAGCAACAGGCCGAGTACGAGTCGCATTGCGATTACCTCTCGGCGTGGGAAGAAGACAAGTACATCGTCGCCCAGGCGAACGTGGAACTGGATCCGACCGGACGCATTGTTCCGGAACTGGCCAATGCCCGTCAGGCCGGCAACTTCGTGTTGAAATCGCGCAGCGAAATCGAATACATGGACGTCAGCCCGAAGCAGCTTGTTTCAGTTGCCGCCAGCCTGATTCCATTCCTCGAAAACGACGACGCGAACCGCGCACTCATGGGATCGAACATGCAACGGCAGGCTGTTCCGCTGTTGCGTGGTGACGCTCCTTATGTCGGCACCGGCATGGAATATGTAACGGCGCGCGATTCCGGCGCTGTGGTTCTCTGCAAGCGCTCCGGCATCGTTGATTCAGTCGATTCCGAACGCATCATCGTGCGTGTGGACGGCACCGCTCATGAAGGCCAGATGTCGCGCGAAGTTGGCGCCGATATCTACCAGATGACGAAGTTCAAGCGTTCGAACCAGAACACCTGTATCAACCAAAAGCCGATCGCATTCCAGGGTCAGCGAGTGGTTAAGGGTCAGGTTCTGGCCGACGGACCCTGCACCGATATGGGCGAACTGGCTCTCGGCCGGAACGTTCTTGTATCGTTCATGCCATGGCGCGGTTATAACTTCGAAGACGCCATCCTGGTCAGCGAGAAGCTGATCAAGGAAGACTATTACACTTCGATCCACATCGAAGAGTTTGAAATCGAAGCCCGCGATACCAAGCTGGGACCCGAAGAAATCACCCGTGACATCCCGAACATCGCCGACGCGTTCCTGCGCAATCTCGATGAATCGGGCGTCATCCGGATTGGCGCCACCGTGAAGCCGGGCGACATTCTGGTCGGCAAGGTCACGCCGAAGGGCGAAACGCAGCTGACGCCGGAAGAAAAACTTCTCCGCGCGATCTTCGGCGAAAAGGCCGGCGACGTGAAAGACGCCTCGCTTTACTGCCCGCCGGGCATCGAAGGCACCGTCGTCGATTGCAAGATCTTCTCCCGCAAAGGTCAGGAGAAGGACGAGCGGTCGCGGCGCATTGAAGAATCGCAGATTGCGCGTTTGCAGCGCAATCTGGCAGACGAAATCCGCATCCTGACCGACGAGCGCGCCAAGCGTTTGGTGAATCTGCTCGAAGGCAAGGAAGTGCTGGCCGACCTGCACGACGAAAAGACCAATAAGAAACTTCTCGGCAAGGGTGAAGCACTGACACGCGACATCATCGAGAAGACGAAATCGCGCGACCTGAAGCGCGCCCGCCTCGCTAACCGCGATGCGCGCGTGAATGAGCAGATCGACGAAATCGAAGAGATGACATCGCGCCAGATCGCGGTGCTCGAAAAAATTACCGACGAAAAGACCGCCAAACTACGCAAGGGCGACGAACTGCCTCCCGGCGTCATCAAGCTGGTCAAGGTCTACATTGCCATGAAGCGCAAGCTTTCTGTTGGCGATAAGATGGCCGGTCGTCACGGTAACAAGGGTGTGATCGCGCGCATTCTGCCGGAAGAAGATATGCCATATCTTCCGGATGGCACGCCGGTCGAAATTGTTCTGAATCCACTTGGCGTTCCGAGCCGTATGAACGTCGGTCAGATTCTGGAAACGCATCTCGGTTGGGCGGCGAAGGCTCTGGGTGTGCAGTTTGCCACGCCTGTCTTCGACGGCGCTACGGAAAAAGAAATCAAGAAGCAGTTGACGGCGGCGGGCCTGCCCACTTCGGGCAAGACGAAGCTGTACGACGGCATGACCGGAATGATGTTCGAACAGCCGGTGACGGTGGGCTACATCTACATGTTGAAGCTCTCGCACCTGGTTGACGACAAGATCCACGCACGTTCCATCGGACCGTATTCGCTGATTACGCAACAGCCCCTCGGCGGCAAAGCGCAGTTCGGCGGACAGCGCTTCGGAGAAATGGAAGTCTGGGCGCTCGAAGCATATGGCGCCGCTTACATTCTGCAGGAACTGCTGACGGCCAAGTCGGACGATGTTTACGGTCGCGCCAAGATTTACGAGGCCATTGTGAAGGGCGAAGCGGCTATTGAACCCGGCGTGCCGGAATCGTTCAACGTGCTGATCCGCGAATTGCAATCGCTCTGTCTCGACGTGGAACTGCAAAAGAAACAAGGCGAGATCCTGGAAGATACAGCTCTCGCAGCTGATTAGTGGTGGGTTGATAAAGAAGAGACCTGGAGACCAAAACTATGAGATCCTCACCCTACGAACGGGCAAATCTGGCGCCGGACTTCGATTCCATCCGTATCTCTCTGGCGAGTCCGGAAAAGATCCGAAGCTGGAGCTTTGGCGAAGTCACCAAGCCGGAAACCATCAACTACCGTACGTTCAAGCCGGAACGCGACGGGTTGTTCTGTGCGCGCATTTTCGGACCAGTCACGGACTGGGAATGCCTTTGCGGCAAGTACAAACGGATGAAGCATCGCGGAGTG
>CAIKAS010000039.1 GCA_903825445.1 uncultured Acidobacteriia bacterium | reverse complement strand
CCGGCGGCGACTGGCGGTCGTCCATTTGGAGCGCGCGAATTGCCGCAGCGAAATCGTATTGCTTCACCCGATCCACTTCGGCAGCGGCGGACGTGCCAACTGTATTGCGGGGCAGTCCGGCGCCAATCGCCAGTATCTGTCCGCGAGCGCGGCAATGGGCGAGTGTTTGCCGCCAGAATTCTCTCGTTGCATTGGACCAACGCGGTACCACGGCTTCCGGAAAGATGAGCACCCTCGCCGAAGAAGCGGCCACCGATTGCTGTATCGACTGCGCCGCCGTGAACTCCTGAGACGGGCGAGAAACATCGCCGAAATGCGTGCTCACTGCTATCCACTTGGCTGGCGGTCTCGGTTCGGGCGGAGCAAGACTGTGAGAGCCAATTGCCAGTGCGACCATCGCGGGCAATGCAAGACGAACGCAGCTACGTGACCGCGAATCGGGAAGCGCGAGAATGATACCGGGAAGCAACGCCGTCGCGGCCAGGCCTGCCCAGCCGGTTCCGGGGAACAGATATCCTGCGCCGGTCAGGGGTGAAATGAAGCCGATCAGTCCGAGGGGTGGAGTGATTCCGGCGATGCCGCCTAAGATCACTCGCCACAAACAGTGCAAACCTCGCTTCGGCGTCCAGGCCAGCGCCCATGGAGCCGATAAGAGGGTCGCCGTACCGGCCCAAACCAGAATCGCTATCCGAACAGACCCAGTGAAGTGTCCTGCACCAGAGACCATCGGCCACAGGCCTGACAGGTAGTAGCTGATCGTGTTTCTGAACGCGAGCTTGCGCGACGCGGGTGTCAGGCATGCGATGGGCATTCCTACGGCAGCGACGATACCCGCTGGATATCCGGTTGATATCGCCATACCAACGGCAACCGCAGAACACAGCGACAACCCCTCTGTGAGTCGAAAGTTCATAGCGTCAGAAATGGCTTCAAACGTCTGCGAATGATGCCGACTGGAAGTGGACCGAAATACCGGCTGTCAAAGCTCCAGGGGTTGTAGGAAGACGCTACCCAGACGAAACCTGGCGTGACCCGATATTCCCCATACGGCCACGCCTCCATCGGTCTGCCCAGGCTGTCCTTCGTTTTTGGCGCTGTGTTGGGTAGCATCAAGCCGTTAACGGCAATTCCGCGGTCGGAGACTTCGACAACGTCTCCCGCACTGGCTACGACGGGTTTCATGAGCGGGCCAGCACCGTCCGGGCAGTTTCCGTTCGATCGGTATCCTCGGATCGCCGCGAGCCTCGCGGATGGCTGCTCAGGACAGAACTCAATGAGCAGAGCGCGTCCATCCGTTGCCTCCTTGTACAGGCCCAACGGCAAAGAGGGAGAGCAGTTTATCCGGATACCGGCCGACCAGAAGACGAGAAATGGTCCGGCAAAGGCGACGGCCGCTATCCATGCCGGAAGTCTTCGCTTTCCAAGCACGCTCCAGTAGCCAGTTCGCCCAACAGTATCCGGTTCGGATGCCTTCGTGTACATCCTTTCGGCACTCCCTTCGGCGCTTGGTGCGCACAACCGGTATGGCGCGAGACAGCACCCGCGTGACATCTCACATGGATCTCCGTTCGAAGTTCAGATGCCGGGTTCTGAATGTCACGTTGCGGCGAACCGGTGCTGTCGGAGTGAAACGAAGTGAGGAGCGAGGCGGCGGACACGGACACCGGCGAACGGGAAGCGATCTCCGGCATCAAACGGGCGTTTTACGGCAATGTGATCTCCGACATGTAATCGCCGCATTCCGGTGAAGAGATTCTCCGGGCGCTTGGTGATGTCAAATCGACAACGCCCGACTCGCCATCAGGTGAGACGAAGTTGCTTGAAAATGTG